>CAMPJU010000050.1 GCA_946886995.1 uncultured Lysobacteraceae bacterium | reverse complement strand
TCCGCAACGAGGGCGTGTCGACCCGGCACAACCCCGAGTTCACGATGCTCGAGCTGTACGAGGCCTACGCGACGTACGAGGACGTCATGGACCTGACCGAGGCCATGATCCGCGACGTCGCGCTGGAGGTGCTCGGCACCACCGCCGTCACCTGGGAAGGCGCCGGGATCGACCTCGGCCCGCGCTTCCGCCGCTGGAAGCTCGAGGAGGCGGTCCGCGAGCTCAACCCGGATGTCTCCGTGGCCGATTGCCGCGACCGCGACGCGCTCGCCGCGCACTGCAGGCGCCTGGGCATCCCGGTCAAGGACGGGCAGGGCTGGGGCAAGCTGCTGCTGGAGGTGTTCGAGAAGACCGTCGAGGGCGGGCTGGTGCAGCCGACCTTCATCACCCACTACCCGGTCGAGGTCTCGCCGCTGGCGCGCGAGTCGGACACCGAGCCGGGCATCACCGACCGCTTCGAGCTGTTCGTGGGCGGGCGCGAGCTGGCCAACGGCTTCTCCGAGCTCAACGACCCCGAGGACCAGGCAGCGCGCTTCCGCGCCCAGGTCGCCGCCATGGACACCGGCGACGACGAGGCGATGCACTACGACGCCGACTACATCCGCGCGCTCGAGGTGGGGCTGCCACCGACCGGCGGCCTGGGCGTCGGCATCGACCGGCTGGTGATGCTGCTCACGGATTCGGCGTCGATCCGGGACGTGCTGCTCTTTCCGTACATGCGGCCGTCAGGCTGACGCCTGCCATGCGGGCGGCAGGCACGCTATCCTCGGTCCCGGTGCGGGCGCGGCGTGCGGGCCGATCGCCGCCGCAAGGGGATGCCAGCCAGTGAACATCGTCATCGTCGATGACCAGACGTCCGCGCGGATGATGTTGCGCAACATCATCGAGGACGCCACGCCGGACATCACCGTGCACGACTTCGGCGACTCGGAGGAGGCGCTGGCGTGGTGCAGCCAGCACGTCCCGGACCTGCTGGTGCTCGACTACCGGATGCCGAAGCTCGACGGCCTCGAGTTCGCCGAGCGCTTCCGCCGGCCGCCCGCGCACCGCGACGTGCCGATCATCCTGGTGACCGTGGTCGGCGACGAGCCGATCCGGCAGAAGGCGCTGGACGCGGGCGTCATCGACTTCCTGGTCAAGCCGGTCCGGCCGCGCGAACTGCGTGCCCGGTGCCGCAACCTGCTGCAGCTGCGCCAGCAGTCCGAAACCGTGAAGCAGCGCGCGATGTCGCTGGACCAGCGGCTGCTGTCGAGCATGCGCGAGGTCGAGGAGCGGGAGCGCGAGACGCTGTCCCGGCTGGCCCGCGCGATCGAGTACCGCGATGCGGGGACCAGCGCCTACCTGGAGCGCATGGCCCACATCGCCGGCCTCATCGCCGAGCAGCTCGGCCTGCAGGAGGACGAGGTCCGGGTCATCGAGATGGCCGCCCCGCTGCACGACCTGGGCAAGATCGCGATCCCCGATGCCATCCTGCTCAAGCCGGGACCGTTGACCGACGAGGAGACGGCGATCATGCGCCGGCATCCCCGGATCGGCCACGAACTGCTCAACGGGAGCCACAACCGGTTCATCCAGGCCGGCGCCACCATTGCCCTGCGCCACCATGAGCGCTACGACGGGAGCGGCTATCCCGACGGCCTGGCGGGGGAGGCCATCCCCCTGGAAGCCCGGATCGTCGCGGTGGCGGACGTCTTCGACGCGCTGGTCTCGCCCAGGCCGTACAAGGAGGCCTGGCCGGTCGACAAGGCGCTGGCCTACCTCTATGCCCAGCGCGGCCGGCTGTTCGACCCCCAATGCGTGGATGTCCTGGTCCGGAACAAGGCCCGGCTCGAGGAAATCTGCGTGCGCTATTCGCGGACCACGGAGCGGCCCGGAGTAGAGTAGCGGGCATGGGAACCCTCCTGCCCTGGGTGCGGCAACGGCTGGCGAACCGCCCCGACAGCGAGCACCTCCAGACGATGGTGCGGATCGCCATCACGGCGATGTTCTGCGTGTACCTCGGGGGCGTGGTCGGCATCGACCGCAGCAACGACCGCCTGTTCTTCACCTGGCTGATCCTGTTCGGCGAGCTGCTTGCCTCGCTGGGGCTCATGGCCGCGATCCTCGCCAACCCGGGCGTGTCGCACGTGCGCCGCTGGATCGGGATGCTCAGCGACTACACGGCGCTGGCCGGGGTCATGTACCTGGTGGGCGAGACCGCCACGCCCCTGTACAGCGTGTACCTGTGGGTCACCATCGGCAACGGCCTGCGCTATGGCAGCGGCTACCTGCGCGCGGCCACCACCCTGGCGGCGCTGTCGTTCCTGCTGGTGATCCAGCTGACCCCGTACTGGTCCTCGCAGCCCTTCCTGGCATGGGGCCTGCTCGGCGGCCTGATCGCCGTGCCCCTGTACTTCGCCTCCCTGCTCAAGCAGTTGACCCAGGCGATCGAGCAGGCGCGGCGCGCGAACGAAGCCAAGAGCCAGTTCCTGGCGAACATGAGCCACGAGTTCCGCACGCCGCTCAACGGCCTGGCGGGCATGTCGGAGCTGCTCTCCGCCACGCGGCTAGACGGCGAGCAGCGCGAGTGCGTGAACACCATCCAGGCCTCGACCCGGACCCTGCTGTCGCTGGTCGAGGACGTGCTCGACATTTCCGCGATCGAGGCCGGCAAGCTGAAGCTCACGCCGGTCGAATTCTCGCTGCGCGAGATGGTGGAGGGCATCGGCCTGATCCTCCAGCCGATGGCACGCACCAAGCAGCTCGAATACAGGTCCCGCGTCGCCGAGGAGATCCCGGCGCGGGTGCGTGGCGACGCCGGCCACCTCCGGCAGGTGCTGCTCAACCTCGCCGGCAATGCGGTCAAGTTCACCGACCGGGGCATGGTCTCGCTGGAGGTCGACATGGTCGGCACCAGCGCCTCGCGCGTGCGATTGCGCTTCACCGTCCAGGACACCGGCATCGGCATCCCGGCCGAGGCGGGCGCACGCCTGTTCGAGGCCTTCGAGCAGGCAGACGCAAGCCTGTCGCGACGCTACGGCGGCACGGGCCTGGGCACCACCATCGCCAAGGGGCTGACCGAGGCCATGGGCGGCACCATCGGCTTCGAGAGCCGGGAGACCGGTGGCAGCCGTTTCTGGGTGGAGCTTCCGTTCGAGCGGGTGGTGTCCGCGCCGGTCGTGGAGGACGTGTCCGACGGGGCATCGCCTGAGTCGGCGGTGCGCGAGGAGGCCGAGAACGTCATCGCATTCTCCGATCCGTTCCTGCGCCACCGCGTGCGGGTGCGATCGATGCAGCTGCTGATCGCCGACGACCACGCGGCCAACAGGATGATGCTCCAGCGGCTGCTGCAGAAAGCGGGGCACCGGGTGGCCGCCGTCGACGACGGCGAGGCGGTGCTCACGGCCCTGGAGGACGGCGCCTTCGACGCGGCGATCATCGACCTGCACATGCCGGGGTTGAGCGGCCTGGACCTGTTGCGGCAGTTGCGGGTGATGGAGGCAGGCGGAGGGCGGCGTACCCCCGTGCTGGTGCTCAGTGCGGACGTGACGCCCGAATCGATCCAGCGGTGCGAGCAGGCCGGCGCGCGCGCGTTCCTGTCGAAGCCGGTCTCGGCCGCGCGATTGCTCGACACGCTGGCGGAAGTGGCCGTGACGGGAAAGGCGGCATCGTCCGTGCCGTCCGCCAGGGAGGACCTGGCGCCAGTGGGCGACGGCGCGCTCGACAATGCGGTGCTGGACGAACTCGCCCAGCTCGGAATGGGGACGGGCTTCGAGCGCGAGTTCGTCGCGCAATGCCTCGCGGACGCCGGCGCGTCGGTCGACGCGCTGGAACGGTCCGCGGATGCCGGTGAATGGGACGCGATGCGCGAGCACGCCCACGCGCTCAAGGGCGTCGCCACCAACGTCGGACTGGTACGGGTCGCCGCGCTCAGCGGCGAGCTGATGCGGCTGGCGGAGTGGCAGCTCGCCCGCGAATGGCGGCAACACGTGGTGACGCTACGCGAGCGCCTGCGACAGGGCAGGTCCGCGCTGGCCACGCGCGCGCAGGCGGGCGCCCACGCAAGCGACAGCCGGGTCGATCCGAACTGACCGTGCCCGCGGGACGAGTCCGCGCTCGTCCCCGGCCGGCCATGTCAGGCGACCTCCAGTCCCGCACGCTTCGACTGGGCACGCACCAGCCGCTCCATGATCCGCAGCGACTTGTCGCCCAGCTGCATCGCCGTGTCCACCCAGACTTCGGTGATGCTCAGCATCTCCTCGAGCGTGACCGGCTGCGCCATCGAGCGGACGCGGTGCATCGCCGCGCGCGCGTTGGGGATGCGCCGGTGGGTGCGGATCACGTCCTCGACCGCCTGCACGCCCTGGCCCTTGGGCGCCAGCACGTCGACCAGTCCCATCTTGTAGAGCTCCTCGCTCGAGTACACGTTGCCCTCGAGCATGAGCTTCTCGGCCTGGTGCGGCGGGATCCGCTTGCACAGGAACGAGTACGCGCCCATGCCGGGGAACAGGTCGAACAGCACCTCGGGCAGGCCCATCCCGACGCCTTCCTCGGCGACGATCGTGTGGCAGCTCAGCGCCGCCTCGAAGCCGCCACCCAGGGCGTCGCCCTGGACGAGCGCGATGGTGTGCGCACCTGCGCCCAGGCCGACGTGGAACGCATGCACGCCGCGCACGCACTGGCGCGCGTAGGCAAGCAGGGTCTTGCGGTCGCCCTTGCGGATCGACTGGCAGAACAGCTCCAGGTCGCCGCCGAGGTTGAACACGTCTGCATCGGACGCGAGGACGACATGCGGCAGCATGTTGCCGTTGGTGCGTTGCTGCTGGACGCGGAGACGGTCGGACAGGACCTGCTGGTAGCGGAGGATCTCGTCGACGAGCGCCGGCTTGAAGCAGGCCCGGCCTGGCGCCTGCGCGAGGTCGGCATGCATGTTGCACCAGTAGGTCCCGCGATCGTGGTCGTCGATCGTGCGGAGCGTGCTGGCAGGTCGTTGGAGTAGGTGAACGGCGGACATGGCGAATTTCCCTGTGCAGGTGGCCGCCCGGCCGGTCGCGTCCTCGGACGGCGCGTCGTCTGGATTGGAAAAGTTGCGCCCGACGGGGGGATTCTATGCCCCCATCACGAATGAATCACAAGCCTGACCCCGGAGGGCGCCCGAGGGAGGGGCGGCTTCAGCCTTTGGCCGGGACGTTTCAGGCGCCCTCGGGGGTCTCCCGGAGTTCCCTGCGCAGGATCTTCCCGACGTTCGTCTTGGGCAGTTCCTTGCGGAACTCGACGTACCGGGGGTGCTTGTACCCCGTCAGGTGCTCGCGGGCATGGGCCTTCACGTCCTCCGCCGTCAGCGCCGGATCCTTCCTGACGATCACGACCTTGACGGCCTCGCCCGACTTTTCGTCCGGCACCCCGACCGCGGCGACCTCGAGCACGCCGGGCAGCATCGCGATCACGTCCTCCACCTCGTTGGGATACACGTTGAAGCCGGACACCAGGATCATGTCCTTCTTGCGGTCGACGATGAAGAAGAACCCGCGCTCGTCCATCCGGGCCATGTCGCCGGTATGCAGCCAGCCCTCGTCGTCGATGACTTCCGCGGTCTCCGCCGGCCGCTCCCAGTACCCCTTCATGACCTGCGGGCCGCGGATGCACAGTTCGCCGACTTCCCCGGCGGGAAGCAGGCTGCCGTCGTCGGCCTTGATGCACGCCTCGGTCGACGAGATCGGCAAGCCGATCGAACCGTTGTACTCGGGCAGGTCCATCGGGTTGATGCAGGCTGCCGGCGACGTTTCGGTCAGTCCGTAGGCCTCGATCAGCGTGGTGCCGGTCACTTTCTTCCAGCGGTCGGCGACCGCCCGCTGGACGGCCATGCCGCCGCCGAGCGTGAGGTGCAACGACGAGAAGTCCACGTCCTCGAAACCCGGTGTGTTGAGCAGTCCGTTGAACAGCGTGTTGACGCCGGTGATCGCGGTGAAGCGCACGCCCTTCAGTTCCTTGACGAAGGCGGGCATGTCGCGCGGGTTGGTGACCAGGTAGTTGAGCCCGCCGAACTTCATGAACACCAGGCCGTTCGCCGTCAACGCGAAGATGTGGTACAGGGGCAGGGCGGTGATGATCACCTCCTCGCCCAGCTTGACGTTGGTGCCGACCCACGCCGCGGCCTGCTGCATGTTGGCCACCAGGTTGCGGTGCGTGAGCATCGCGCCCTTGGCGACGCCCGTCGTCCCGCCGGTGTACTGCAGGAACGCGATGTCGTCGCTGGAGATCGCCACGTCCGGCATCGGGTGCCGCTCGCCGCGCGACAGCGCGTCGCGGAACCGGACCGCGCCCGGCAACCGGTACGCCGGGACCATCTTCTTGACGTGCTTCAGCACGAAATTGACGATCGCGCCCTTCGGGAAGGGCAGCATGTCGCCCAGCCCGGTGGTGATCACATGGCGCACCGCGCTGCCCTCGAGCGACTGCTCGACCGTCCTGCCGAAGTTGTCCAGGACGAGGATCGCCACGGCACCCGAGTCGGCCAGCTGGTGGCGCAGCTCGCGGGGGGTGTACATCGGGTTGACGTTCACCACGGTCAGCCCGGCGCGGAGGATGCCGAAGGTGGCGACGGGGTACTGCAGGCAGTTCGGCATCATGATCGCGACGCGATCGCCCTTCGCCAGTCCCAGCTCGCCGAGCAGGTATGCGGCGAAACGGCGGCTCAGCGCGTCGACCTCGCCGTAGGTGAGGGTCTTGCCGAGGTTGGCGAACGCGGGCCGGTCGCGCTACCGCTCGATGGCGGACTGCAGCACGGCGACGACGGAGGGAAACTCGTCCGGGTCGATGTCGTGGGGCACGCCGGCCGGGTATTGGGCCAGCCATGGACGCGCAAGGGTCATCCCCGTCTCCTGATTCATTTCCCCGGCGTCGCGGCGCGCTGCCGCGACAGGCTCGTGAGCGCGTTCGATTGAAGCACGCGCTTCGCGGGACTGGCAACATGGGGCAATGCGCGATCACGCCCGTCCATGGCCCACGATCCAGGTCGCGGTTTTCGCCGCGGCGCTGGCGTTCCTGGGCGGCTGCACCGGCGAGCCACCCGAGGAGGCCCTGCGTGCGTCGATGGGAGCACTGGAGGAGGCCATCGAGTCACGCGAACCCGGGTCCGTCGCCGGCGTGCTCGCCGACGACTTCGCCGGACCGGGTGGCATGGATCGCGCGGCGGCCCGCCGACTCGCGCAGCTGGCGTTCCTGCGCAACCGCGAGGTGGTGGTGGCGATCGGCCCGCTGGACATCGACCTGCACGGCAAGGGCGACGAAGCGACGCATGCCACCGTGCGCTTCACGGCGGCGCTGACCGGCGGCGCGGGTGGCTGGTTGCCCGAACGGGGGAGTGTCTATCGCGTCGAGACGGGTTGGCGCCGCGACGGCGACGCCTGGGAAATGACCAGCGCGCGCTGGGAGCGCGATCTCTAGCGGCTTGCGGGTGGAGCCCGCGCGGCGTGGCCGCGCGGACCGCGCGCCTCAGGCCGTTCCCTTCGCCGCGAGCTGGCGCAGGACGTAATGCAGGATGCCGCCGTTGCGGAAGTACTCGGCTTCCTTCGGCGTCAGCAGCAGCACGCGCACCTCGAATTCGACCTGGCTGCCGTCGCGGCGGGTCGCCGTGACCGTCGCGGTCTTCGAGGCGCCGTCACGCAACCCGGTGATCGCGATGGTCTCGCTGCCGTCCAGGCCCAGCGACTTGACGCTGTCGCCGTCCTTGAACTGCAGCGGCAGCACGCCCATGCCGACCAGGTTGGAACGGTGGATGCGCTCGAAACTCTCGGCGATGACCGCCTTGACGCCCAGCAGGATGGTGCCCTTGGCCGCCCAGTCGCGCGAGGAACCGGTGCCGTACTCCTTGCCCGCGAGCACCACGAGCGGCGTGCCGCTGGCCTTGTAGCGCATGGCGGCGTCGTAGATCGACATCCGCTCGCCTTCGCCACTGCCGGCGAAGTG
>CAMPJU010000049.1 GCA_946886995.1 uncultured Lysobacteraceae bacterium | reverse complement strand
CGCCGGAGAGCGCGGCGCTGATCCGGTCGATCCAGCTGCGGCGTTTGTCCGCGCCGTCCGGCGCGAGGCTACTGTCGTCTTCGGGCATCTGGGGGCAGCAGGCTCCGTTGGGTGGAGCGTCGGGGGGAGTCTAGCGCAGGCGGTCAGTAGGGGTCGTCGATCCCCATGCCGGCCAGGATCTCGCGCTCCAGGGCCTCCATGCACTCGGCCTCGCGCTCGTCCTCGTGGTTCCAGCCGAGCAGGTGCAACGCCCCGTGCACCGTCAGGTGGGCGTAGTGCGCCGCCAGCGGCTTGCGCTGCTCCCGGGCTTCGCGCGCCACCACAGGGGCGCACAGCACCAGGTCGCCGAGCAGGGGGAAGGTCACGCCCTCCGGCAGGCCTTCCGGCAGCTCGGCCGGGAAGCTGAGGACATTGGTGGCGTAGTCCTTGCCGCGGTAATGGCGGTTGAGCGACCGTCCCTCGCGCGCATCGACCAGGCGGACGGCGAGGTCCGCTTCCCGGATGCGGCCGTCCAGCGCGGCGGCGACCCACTTGCGGAAGCTGTTGGCCGCGGGAAGGCCTGCGCGTGGCAACGCATAGCTGACGGCCACGTCCAGGCGGCTGGGGCCACGGGTCACGGCGCGTCCTCGCTGCGCGCGTCGTAGGCGTCGACGATCCGCGCCACCAGCGGATGGCGCACCACGTCGCGCGCGCCGAAGAACGTGAAGCTGATCCCCTCCACGCCGCGCAGCACGTCCAGCGCGTCCTTCAGTCCGGACTTCTGGTGCTTGGGCAGGTCGACCTGGGTCATGTCGCCGGTGACCACCGCGGTCGATCCGAACCCGATGCGGGTCAGGAACATCTTCATCTGCTCGATGGAGGTGTTCTGTGCCTCGTCCAGGATCACGAACGCGTCGTTGAGCGTGCGGCCACGCATGTACGCCAGCGGTGCGACCTCGATGACGCTCTTCTCGAGCAGCTTCGCTACCTTCTCGACACCAAGCATCTCGTACAGCGCGTCGTACAGCGGACGCAGGTACGGGTCGACCTTCTGGCTGAGGTCGCCGGGCAGGAAGCCGAGCTTCTCGCCGGCCTCGACGGCGGGACGCACGAGCACGAGCCGCTGCACGCGCGATTCATTGAGGGCCTCGACCGCCATCGCCACCGCGAGGAACGTCTTGCCGGTGCCCGCGGGGCCGATGCCGAAGTTGACGTCGTGGGTGGCGATCGCGTGCAGGTACTTCGCCTGGTTGGGGCCACGGCCGCGGATGGTGCCGCGCTTGACGCGGACGGCGACCTCCTGCGGCTCGACCTCGTCGCGTACGGCCTCGTCGGCGCCGACCTCGGCCAGGCGCAGGTGGATGCCCGCGGAGTCCAGGACCTGGTCGTCGGCTTCCCGCCACAGCGCGCGCAGGAACTTCTCGGTCCGCTGCACGGCGGCGGGCGGACCGCTGATCCGGAACACGTTGCCGCGGTTGGCGATCTCGGTGCCCAGGCGCAACTCCATCTGCCGCAGGTGCGCGTCGAACGGACCCGCGAGGTTGGCGAGCCGCTCGGGATCGGCGGGGTCGAGCACGAATTCGGAGCGTTCCTCGGCGGCCATGGAGTGTTCCGTATGGAGGCAGCGGTCGAGCGCGCCAGCTTGCGCCCGGCACCGCGTTTTCGCAAAGTGCAGCGGGATCTTCCCGGGGAGCGTTACCGATGCGCGGCATTCGATGCGTGATGGCGGTGTTGCTGGCGACCTGCGTGGTGCCGGCCCTGGCCGAAGAGGCCGCCACCGAAGTGACCGTGCTCACCGCGGACACGATCCGGACCATGGATCCGGCGCGACCGGTCGCCTCCGCGATGGCCTTCGACGACGCCGGCGAGATTCTCGCGGTGGGCGAAGCAGGCGCATTGCTCGCGCGCTGGCCCGGTGCCACCCGGCTGGAGCTCGGTGGCGCGACGGTCGTCCCGGGGCTCATCGATGCGCACGGGCACGTCGCCGGACTGGGCCAGGCGCGGCTGCGCGTCGGCCTGGAGGGAACGCGCGACAAGGCGGAGGTCATCGCGCGGTTGCGGGAGTTCGCGGCCACGCTCCCGCCCGGCGAGTGGCTGCTGGGTCGCGGCTGGGACCAGAACGACTGGCCGGACCAGGCGTTTCCCACGGCGGCCGATCTGGACGCGGCATTCCCCGATCGCCCGGTCTGGCTCGAGCGGATCGACGGTCATGCCGGCTGGGCCAATTCCGCGGCACTGCGCGCGATCGGCCAGGCACTCGATGCGAACGGCGCGCGCGGCGCCTGGCAACCCCCGGGGGGCCGCATCGTCCGCGATGCGCAGGGGCGCGCCACCGGTGTGCTCGTGGACGGCGCGATGGCGCTGGTGGATGGCGTGCTTCCGGCGATGGACGTGGATGCCGCCGAGCGCGCACTCGTCCGCGGCATGGAGGAAGCAGTGCGCCACGGCCTGACCGGCGTGCACGACGCCGGCGTGTCGCTGCTGCAGATGCAGGCCTACCGCAACCTGGCCGACCGCGGCGAGATGCCCCTGCGCATCCACGCGATGGCCGACGGCGACAGCGAGGCGCTGGCGTGGTTGTGCCGGGACGGCGCCTACCGCCATCCCGGCGGGCGCCTGCAGATGCGTGCGGTCAAGCTCTATGTCGACGGCGCGCTCGGCAGCCGCGGCGCTGCACTGCTCGAGGACTACGCCGACGATCCCGGCAACCGCGGCCTGGTGCTGATGTCGCCCGGCCAGCTCGACGACGTGGCCACCCGTGCGCGCGATTGCGGGATCCAGGTGGCCACCCATGCGATCGGGGACCGCGGCAACCGGCTGGTGCTGGACGCGTACGCAGCCGCGCTCGCCGGACATCCGGGCTTGCGCTGGCGGATCGAGCACGCGCAGGTGCTGGCGCCGGAGGACCTGCCGCGACTCGCGGCGCTAGACGTCATCGCGTCGATGCAGCCCACCCATGCGACCAGCGACATGCCCTGGGCCGGCGACCGGCTCGGACCGGACCGCATCCACGGGGCCTACGCCTGGCGCAGCCTGCGCGACAGCGGGGCCCGCCTGGCCCTCGGGTCGGACTTCCCGGTCGAATCGGTGGACCCGCGGCTTGGCCTGTACGCCGCGGCCACCCGCGCCAACGCGGCGGGCGAACCCGCCGGCGGATGGCTCCCCGGCGAATTGCTGACCCCGTTCGAGGCCCTGCGAGGTTTCACGCGCGACGCGGCGTGGGCCGGTTTCGCCGAAGGCGAGGTCGGCACGCTGGCCGAAGGCCTGCGCGCGGACTTCGTGGTCCTGGCGCAGGATCCGCTCGGCATCCCGGCCACGCGCCTGGACGACCTGCAGGTCCTGTCGACCTGGCTCGACGGCAGGCCTGTCTACCGGTCGATCGACCGGAAGTAGCGGCGTCGCCGGCTCAGCGCCGGCCCATGCGCCTGCGGTGCTTGCCGTAGGACCACAGCGCGCTGAACAGGAACACCAGCATCAGCGTCGGCCAGGCCCAGCCCGGGACCAGTTCCCATCCCGGGTGCTCGAGCGCGAACAGGTTGTAATGCATGCCCGCCGCGGCGAACGCGAGGGCCATGTCCCACCCGGCGGCGTGCAGGTGCCGGTTCGGGTGCGAGTTGCCTGCAAGGATCATCATTGCCTTCCCCTAGGTCGGCCCTGCAACGCGTCCGCGCAGCGAATTGCTCATGGCCTGCGTGATGACGACGTCCGCGAACTGCCCCACCAGTCCGGGCGGCGCCTGGAAATTCACCGATCGCATGTTTTCGGTCTTGCCGGTCAGCTCCGCCGGGTCCTTCCTCGAAGGGCCCTCGACGAGCACGCGCTGCACGGTCCCCACCATGGCGTCCGAGATCCTGCGCGCGTTGTCGTTGATCCGCGCCTGCAGCCGCTCCAGGCGCGCATGTTTTTCCTCGCTCGACGTCGCATCGTCCAGGTCCGCGGCCGGCGTGCCCGGGCGCCTGGAATAGATGAAGGAGAACGACTGGTCGAAGCCGACCTCGTCGATCAGCTTCATCGTCTTCTCGAAGTCGGCCTCCGTCTCGCCCGGGAAACCGACGATGAAGTCGGAACTGATCGAGATGCCCGGCCGCACCGCGCGCAGCTTGCGGATCTTCTGCTTGAACTCCAGCGCCGTGTAGCCGCGCTTCATCGCGGCCAGGATCCGGTCCGAGCCGGACTGGACCGGCAGGTGCAGGTAGTCGGCCAGTTCCGGCACGTCCCGGTAGGCCTCCACCAGCGAGTCGGAAAATTCCAGCGGGTGCGAGGTGGTGAAGCGGATGCGGTCGATGCCGTCGACCTGGGCGATCGTGCGGATCAGCAGGCCGAGGTCGGCGACCTCGCCCGCGCCGCGGTCACCGATCGGGCCGCGGTACGCATTGACGTTCTGGCCCAGCAGGTTGACCTCGCGGACGCCTTGCGCCGCCAGTTGCGCGACCTCGACCAGCACGTCCTCGAACGGCCGGCTGACTTCCTCGCCCCGGGTGTAGGGCACCACGCAGAACGAGCAGTACTTGCTGCAACCTTCCATGATCGAGACGAAGGCACTGGGACCGTCGGCCCGCGGCTCCGGCAGGCGGTCTAACTTCTCTATCTCCCGAAAACTGATCTCGACCTGGGCCTGGCCAGTATCGCGCCGCGCGCGCACCAGGTCAGGCAGGCGATGCAGGGTCTGGGGGCCGAAGACCAGATCGACGTGGGGCGCCCGCTTCACGATCGCGGCGCCCTCCTGGGACGCCACGCAGCCGCCGACACCGATCAGGACCGGGCGGCCGCCCTGCTTGAGGGCCTTCCACCGCCCGAGCTGGCTGAAGACCTTTTCCTGCGCTTTTTCGCGGATCGAGCAGGTATTGACCAGGATCACGTCGGCTTCCTCCGCGATCGTCGTCAATTCGAGACCGTCCGACGCCGCCAGCACGTCCGCCATGCGGGCCGAGTCGTACGCGTTCATCTGGCATCCGTGGGTCTGGATGAAGAGCTTCCCCCGGGCCGGGGGGCGGTCCAGGGGCGGGGCTGCGGTCGGTGCGTCGGTCACGTCGGTCATGCGGCGGGCGTTGGAGCCAAGATAAAGCGGGGGAAACCGTAAAATAGCCTAGTGCGTCGCGGTTCCGGAAAGTGGCGGCCCGCGTTCAGTTTCCCTGCTTGTGTTCACGAGGTGAAACTCCGGAAACTGGACCCATGAAGCACGCCGCCCCCCTGCTGTTCCTGATCGCCGTCGGTGCCCTGGGCGCCGGCGTGCCCGCGCCTGCGTCCGCCGGCACCGTCTACCGCTGCGATGGCGCGGACGGCAGCCGCAGCTACGCGAGCAGCCCGGTCAAGGGCTCGCGCTGCAAGTCCGTCGCCGGTTACAGCGACGCGGCCGCCAAGCCCGCCGCATCGAAGCCCGTGGCGAAGCAGCCGGCCCCGAAGCCGGCGGTCGCGGCGACCCCCGCGCCAGCGAAGCCGGCTGCCAGGACCGGGGGCACGTCGCGCGTGGTGCAGGGCCAGGTGTACTCGTACATCAAGGACGGCGTGCGCCACTACACCAGCAAGCGGCCTCGCGGCAGCGAGGGTGCCACCGCGATGCGCACCATCAATTACAGCTTCATCGAAGACTGTTTCGCGTGCACCGCGAGCTCTTCGGTGGACTTCGGCAACGTGCGGCTCAACACCTCCGCGTACCAGGCCGAAGTCGCGGCCGCGGCGCGGGAGTACGGTGTCGACGAGGCCGTGGTCCGGGCCGTGATCCATGCCGAGTCCGCGTTCGACGCGAAGGCGCGCTCGCACGTGGGCGCCCAGGGGCTGATGCAGTTGATGCCGGCGACCGCCGAGCGCTTCGGGGTCAGCAACGCGTACGACGCGTCGCAGAACATCCGCGGTGGCGTGAAATACCTGGCGTGGCTGCTGAAGCGCTTCAACGGCGACCTGACCCTGGCCGCCGCGGGCTACAACGCGGGCGAGGGCGCGGTCGACAAGTACGACGGCGTGCCCCCGTACAAGGAAACCCAGCGGTACGTGCAGCGGGTCGGCGTGCTCGCCGAACGCTACCGGGGCGCGCTGGCCTCCCGCTGAGGCCACCCCGAGGCATGGTTCCACGCCCGGCCACGGCCCGGGCACCGCGCCGCCATGGCCCCGACATGGCCTGATCGCCCGCGGATTTCTTGTCGGCCGATTCACCGTTCCGTTACACTTCCCGCCTTTGTGGCCGGTGGCGCGCCTGTTGACGGGCGGTCCGCACGCCAGAGCCTGTTCGAGCTAGTTCAAGCCTGATTCTTGCGGAGTGCCGGATGGCCATTGACGGGGTGAATCCTCCCCTCCACAGCGGGACGCCTGCATCGCATGGCGAGCCCGTGGACACCGGCCGTCGCCGGTTCCTCACCGCCACCACGGCAGTGGTCGGCGCGGTCGGCGCCGGGTTCGTCGCCGTTCCCTTCATCAAGTCCTGGAACCCCAGCGAGCGCGCCAAGCTCGCCGGCGCGCCGATCAGCGCGGACATCAGTGCGCTCGGTGAAGGCCAGCGCTTGATCGTCGAGTGGCGCGGCCAGCCGATCTGGATCGTGCGCCGCTCCGAGGCGGTCCTGGCGGCGCTGCCGACGCTCAACGACCAGTTGCGCGACCCGCTGTCGGAGAATCCGGACCAGCAGCCGCCGTACGCCAACAACCTCACCCGGTCGATCCAGCCCGAAGTGTCGGTCCTCGTGGGCCTGTGCACGCACCTGGGCTGCTCGCCGGAGATGGTGGCGCAGATCGGCCCGCAGCCTTTCGACGCGGAGTGGAAGGGCGGCTACTTCTGCCCGTGCCACAAGTCCAAGTTCGACATGGCCGGCCGCGTGTACGAGGGCGTGCCGGCGCCGACCAACCTGGTCGTGCCGCCGCACCACTACGAGGGCGACACCACGATCGTCATCGGCGTCGACCCCGCCGGCGCGCAGGGGGCCGCGTAACCCATGGCCAACTTCATCACCCGCATCTCGGCCGGCATGACCAACTGGGTCAATGCCCGCGCCCCCGGCCTGTCCCCCGTCTACAAGAAGCACATGACGGAGTACTACGCGCCGAAGAACTTCAACGTCTGGTACTACTTCGGCTCGCTGGCGATCCTGGTGCTGGTCAACCAGATCGTCACCGGCATCTTCCTCACGATGCACTTCAAGCCGAGCGCCGCGGAAGCGTTCGCGTCGGTCGAGTTCATCATGCGCGACGTCGAGTGGGGCTGGCTGATCCGGTACATGCACAGCACCGGTGCCTCGCTGTTCTTCATCGTCGTCTACATCCACATGTTCCGCGGCCTGATGTACGGCTCGTACCAGAAGCCGCGCGAGCTGGTGTGGATCCTCGGCATGCTGATCTACCTGGTGCTCATGGCCGAGGCCTTCATGGGCTACGTCCTGCCCTGGGGCCAGATGTCCTTCTGGGGCGCGAAGGTCATCATCTCGCTGTTCGGTGCGATCCCCGTGGTGGGCACCGGCCTGACCGAATGGATCATGGGCGACTACCTGCCGGGCGACGCGACCCTGGGCCGCTTCTTCGCCCTGCACGTGATCGCCCTGCCGCTGGTCCTGCTGCTGCTGGTGGTGCTGCACCTGGGCGCGCTGCACGAGGTGGGGTCGAACAACCCGGACGGCGTGGACACCAAGTACGGCCCGAAGGGCAACCGCTGGTCGGCCGACGGCCCGGCCGACGGCATCCCGTTCCACCCGTACTACACGGTCAAGGACCTGTTCGGGGCCGGGTTCTTCCTGGTCATCGCTGCCTTCATCATCTTCTTCGCGCCGGCGTTCGGCGGCTGGTTCCTGGAGCACGACAACTTCACCGAGGCCAACCGCCTGGTGACCCCGGAACACATCAAGCCGGTCTGGTACTACACGCCGTACTACGCGATGTTGCGGGTCATCCCGCACAAGCTGTCGGGCGTGCTGGTGATGTTCGGCGCGATCGCGATCCTGTTCGCGGTGCCGTGGCTCGACAAGGCGAAGGTCAAGTCCTACCGCTACCGCGGCCTGCTGTCGAAGCTCATGCTCGCGTTGCTGGCGGTGTGCTTCATCTGGCTCGGCAAGATCGGCGCCGGCCCGGGCAC
>CAMPJU010000048.1 GCA_946886995.1 uncultured Lysobacteraceae bacterium | reverse complement strand
GCGACTCCGGCGCCCCCTTCCCGGAGCGGAGCGCACGCCGCACACGGATGGGGCGGGGGGGCGTTTATCTCGCGAAATGGAGGGGTCGCGCCCTATCATGGCGCGCATCCTCCCGGAGACACCCCCGCATGAACACGAGGCTCCTTGCCACCCTGCTGGGCCTGCCGCTGCTGCTGGCGGCCGGTTTCACCGCGGCCGCGACGCCCGAGGGCCGCTGGAAGACCATCGACGACGACACCGGCAAGGTGAAATCGATCGTCGAGATCGCGCGCATGGACGACGGCACGCTGCAGGGTCGCGTCGTCGACATCCTGCACTCCGACAAGGGGCCGAACCCGACCTGCGACGACTGCGAGGGCGCCAACAAGGGCAAGCCGATCAAGGGCATGACCATCCTCTGGGGCATGACCGACGAAGGCGGCGGCGAGTATGGCGGCGGGCGGATCCTCGACCCGGCCAAGGGCAAGACCTACAAGGCCAAGCTCGAAATGCTGGGCGACGACCGCCTGGGCGTGGCCGGTTGCATCGCGTTCTTCTGCCGGCAGCAGGAGTGGGTCCGGGAGTGACGCGCGAACTCGTCGTCTCCTGCGCCCTGCCCTACGCCAACGGGCCGCTGCACCTCGGGCACCTGGTCGGCTACATCCAGGGCGACATCTGGGTCCGCGCGCAACGGCTGGCGGGCCACGTCGCGTGGTTCGTCTGCGCGGACGACACCCATGGCACGCCGATCATGCTGGCCGCGCAGAAGGCCGGGACCACCCCGGAGGCGTTCATCGCCGCCGTGCAGGCGGGACACGAGCGGGACTTCGCGGACTTCCTGGTCGCGTTCGACCACTACGACTCGACGCATTCGGCGCGCAACCGCGCGCTGACCGAGGCGATCTACGCCAAGCTCGACAACAACGGCCACGTGCGGCGGCGCTCGGTGGAACAGCTGTACGACCCGGCCGAGGGCATGTTCCTGCCCGACCGCTACGTGCGCGGCACCTGCCCGCGCTGCGGCACGCCGGACCAGTACGGCGACAACTGCGAACACTGCGGCGCCACGTACGCGCCGACGGACCTGCTGGACCCGCGTTCGGCGGTCAGTGGCGCGACACCGGAACTGCGGTCCTCCGAGCACTTCTTCTTCGAGCTGGGCGACTTCGCGGCCTTCCTGCGCGAGTGGCTGTCCGGCGACGTCGCCGTGCCGGGCGTCAAGGCCAAGCTGCGCGAGTGGCTGGACGCGGAGGGCGGCTTGCGGCCGTGGGACATTTCCCGCGACAAGCCGTACTTCGGCTTCGAGATCCCGGGGCACCCGGGCAAGTACCTGTATGTCTGGATCGACGCGCCGATCGGCTACCTGTCGAGCTTCCAGGCGCTGTGCGAGCGCGAAGGCCTGGACTTCTTCTCGTACCTGGCGCGCGACAGCAAGGCGGAACTGCACCACTTCATCGGCAAGGACATCGTCAACTTCCACGGGCTGTTCTGGCCGGCGGTGCTGCACGGCGCGGGCTTCCGCGCGCCGACCCGGCTGCACGTCAACGGCTACCTGACCGTCGACGGCGCGAAGATGTCCAAGTCGCGCGGCACCTTCGTGATGGCGCGCACCTACCTCGAAGCCGGGCTCGACCCGGAGGCGCTGCGCTACTACTACGCGGCCAAGACGTCCGGCGGCGTGGACGACCTGGACCTCAACCTGGCCGACTTCGTGGCGCGCGTGAACGCGGACCTGGTCGGCAAGTTCGTGAACCTGGCCAGCCGCTGCGCGGGCTTCATCGACAAGCGCTTCGACGGGCGGCTCGCGGACGCACTGGTGGACAAGGCGATGTACGAGCGGTTCGTCGCGGAGGTCGGTCCGATCGCCGCGGCCTACCAGCGCAACGAGGCCGCCACCGCGCTGCGCCTGGCGATGTCGCTCGCCGACGAGGCGAACCGCTGGATCGACGAGCGCAAGCCGTGGGTGATCGCGAAACAGGAAGGAAGCGACGCCGAACTGCAGGCGGTGTGCACGCAGGGACTGAACCTGTTCCGGGTGCTGGCGATCGCGCTGAAGCCGGTGCTGCCGCGCGTGGCCGAGCGCGCCGAGGCATTCCTGCGCGCGCCCGTGACACGCTGGGAAGACGCCGCCGCGCCGCTGCTCGGCACCCCCATCGAGCGGTACCAGCCGCTGTTCACCCGGATCGACCCGAAGCAGATCGAAGCCATGACCGAAGCCAGCAAGGAATCCATGCCCGCCGCGCCTGCCGCGCCTGCCACGGCCGCCACGCCTGCCCCGGCGGGAGCGGCATCGACTGCTCCCACCGTGGGGATCGACGACTTCGCAAGGCTGGACCTGCGCATCGGCAAGGTGGTCGCCTGCGAGTTCGTCGAGGGATCCGACAAGCTGCTGCGCTTCGAACTGGACGCCGGCGAACTGGGCACGCGACAGATCTTCTCGGGCATCCGCGCGTCGTACGGCGAGCCGGAAAAGCTGGTCGGCCGCAACGTCGTGTTCATCGCCAACCTCGCGCCGCGGAAGATGCGCTTCGGCGTGAGCGAGGGGATGATCCTGTCGGCCGGCTTCGACGCCGGGCGCCTGGCGCTGCTCGATGCAGACCCCGCCGCCGAACCCGGCATGCCCGTCCGCTGAGGCGGATGACCGACTTCACCGAACGCCTCGACCGCCTGCTCCCGCAGACGCAGTGCGGGCAGTGCGGGTTCGATGGATGCCGTCCGTACGCCGAGGCCATGGCAAGGCGCGAAGCGGGGCCGGACCGGTGCCCGCCCGGGGGCGATGCCGGGGCACTCGCACTGGCCCGGTTGCTGGGCGTGAAACCCGTGCCCTACGACCGCGCGCGCGGCGTGCAGCAGGCGCCGCGGGTCGCGCTGGTGCTGGAGGAACTGTGCATCGGATGCACCAAATGCATCCAGGCCTGTCCGGTCGATGCGATCGTCGGCGGGTCGAAGCACATGCACGTCGTGGTCGAGCCGCTGTGCACCGGTTGCGAGCTGTGCGTGCCGGCATGCCCGGTCGACTGCATCGTCATGGAGCCGGCGTCGTAGCCTCCGCCTCGCACGCGCTGCAGATGCGTTCCACCGTGTAGCCACGTTCGCGCAGGCCGGCGACGACGCCGTCCTCGCCCAGCAGGTGCAGGGCGCCGACCACCACCAGCGTGTCGTCGTCGCCGGGCGCGTCCAGGCGCGCCGCGAGCGCCGGCAGCCACGCTTCGTTGCGGTCCACGTTGATGCGCTGGTACAGCGCCGGGTACTCCTCCCGCATCTCCGCCGCCATGCCGTCCCACAGGGCGTCGGCGCGGCCGGCGCGCCAGTCGGCGTGCATTTCATCGAGCTTCGCGGTGCCGGCGGCGGCATCGTCGAGTGCGTCGGCCAGCATCTGCACCTGCTCGCCGGGATCCATCCCGTCGAACAGCGCGATCTGCCGCGCCGCGGTCTCCAGGCCGCCGACCGGCTTGCCGGCTTCGGCGGCCAGGTCCATGAAGTGGCGGTCGAGGCCGAGGGCCGGGTCCAGGCCCATCGTGGTCATCTGCAGGATGGAGATCGTGAGGCCCGCGAACCAGGGCTCGAAACGCTGCAGCACGTCGGCGTTCATCATCGACCCGGCCGGCAGTGCGTCGGACCAGGCGTCGAGCCTTGCAGCCAGTTCCGGACCGATCTCGCCGTCGAGCGTGCTGCCGTCGGTACGCAGCGCCGCCTGCATCATGTCCGCCGCCAGGGCCGGGGAGTTCATTTCCTCCGGCGAGATTTCGAACAGCACCGACTCGGCGTCCTCCGCCGCGCTGGCGACGTCGGGCGAGAGCGGGTAATCCGTCGGCTTGAGCATGTGGAACGAGCCCAGCAGGTACAGGGCGTTGTCGCCGTCGGAGACCTTCCAGAGCAGCGGGACCGGCGGCGCGGCCACCGCCGCGGACGAGACGAGGCCGACCAGGCAGCCGGCGACCAGGGCGTGCAGCTTGCGCATCGGGAACTCCTGTCTAGTGGGGACCACCGTACGCCTTTTCGCCCGCGGTGATGGCCAGGTCCAGCCGGTTCTCCGGCGGCGGCAACGGGCACGTCGCGAAGGCGGTGAACGCACACGGCGGGTTGTACGCGCGGTTGAAGTCGACCTGCACGCGGCCGTCCGCGCCGGGCCGCGGCACGTACAGGTAGCGGCCTGCGCTGTAGCTGCCGTGGCCGCTGGTGCGGTCGGCGAACACCAGGAACAGTTCGTCGCTGCCGTCGTCCAGCGCCTCGATCCGGTGCGTGCGGCCGTCGCGCTCGAACACGAGTGCGCCCGGGTTCGGTGTGTCGTCGAGCGAGCCGATGATGTTGGCGATCTGGATCGTGCGGCCTTCCGGATGCGGCTCGAAGCGCGCATCCACCACCCAGTCGCGCCCGCCCGGCCAGTACTCGAGCGTGGTGAAGCCGGTGCGCGTCGGTGCGTCGGCATGGCGTACGCGCAGCGCGAGGCGGTCGTCGCGCGCGATCACGCTCGCCTGCCCCTTGCCGTCGTCGAACGACAGCACGGCGGGCCCGCCGGGTTGCGCATCCGTCCGCAGCGGCGATGCGCCGGCGAGCGGTGCGTCGTCGAGCAGCACGCCTGCTTCCGGATCGGGCATGAAGGTCACGGTGCCGTCCTCGTTGCGCAGCACGCCCAGGTGCGCGGGGCCCATGGCCAGGCGGATGCCGTTGTCCACGTCGCTGCCGACGCGGTGAGCGCCGGGTTCGATCCAGTGCAGGCCGACCAGGCTGGCCCAGCCGGTGGGCTCGAGCAATCGCGCGCGGCGCGTGTCGCGCCAGGCCAGCTGGTCCGCATCGAAGGCGGCCTGCGCCGCGGCCTCCACCGCAGCCGCATCCGGGTCCGGGGTCTCGTCCATTCCGTCGCAACCTCCCAGCAACAGGACCGCCGACAGCATCGGCACGCACATCGGCAACAGCCTCCACTTCTCCATCAACGCCCCCTCAGGAACCAGCGATCGATCTCGGCCAGGGTGAAGCGCGCCCAGGTCGGGCGGCCGTGGTTGCACTGCCCGGAACGTTCGGTCGCTTCCATTTCGCGCAGCAGTGCGTTCATCTCGGGAATCGTCAGCCGCCGGTTGGCGCGGACCGCGCCGTGGCAGGCCATGGTCGACAGCAGTTCGTCGCGCGTGGCGGCGACGCGGCGCGTCTGGCCGTGCTCGCGCAGGTCGGCCAGCACGTCGCGCAGCAGCGCCTCGACGTCGCCATGCGCGAGCAGCGCCGGCACGCTGCGCAGCAGCAGCGACTGCGGGCCGGCCCGGTCGACCTCGAAGCCGAGCGCGGCGAGGGTGTCGCCCTCGCGCTCGGCGATCTCGGCCTCGCGCTCCGACACCGCCAGCGTTGCGGGCACCAGCAGCGGTTGCGTGCGCAGGCCTTCGCCGTCGTGCGCCGCCTTGAGCTTCTCGTAGCCGATGCGCTCGTGCGCGGCGTGCATGTCGACCACGACCAGGCCGTCGGCGTTCTCGGCCAGGATGTGGACGCCGTGGAGCTGGGCGATCGCGAAACCGAGCGGCGGGATGTCGCGATGCGCGTCCGGTGGGGGCCGGGTGTCGCCATCGTCGTCGGTGCGGGCGTAGAGGGCGTCGTAGCCCTGCAGCGTCTCGGCGACCTGCAGGCCGAGGGGGCCCTGGCTTCCCGCGGAGCCGCCGTAGGTGCCGCCATGGCCGCGATGTCCTTCGCCGCTTGAGTTCGCCGCAACGGCGGCGCCCACTTCGAACGCGGACGCAGCGCCGGCGCGTGTTTCCGCCAGCGCCTCGTGCAACGTGCGGTAGACGAAGTCGTGGACCAGCCGCGAATCGCGGAAGCGGACCTCGTGCTTGGCGGGATGCACGTTGGCATCGACCCGGCGCGGATCCAGTTCCAGGAACAGGACGTACGCCGGCTGGCGCCCGTGGAACAGCACGTCGGCGTAGGCCTGCTTCACCGCGTGCGCGACGCTGCGGTCGCGCACGGCGCGGCCGTTGACGTACAGGAACTGCTGATCGGTCGAGGCACGGTTGTACGCCGGGCGCGCGAGCCAGCCGTGCAGCCGAAGGCCCGCGCCGGCGTGGTCGACATGCATCGCGTTGGTGGCGAAGGCATCGCCGAGCGCCTCGCGCAGGCGCACGTCCGACAGCCGCGCGCGCTCGAGCATGTCGGCGCCCTCGCCCTTCCAGCGCCGCGATGGCTTGCCGTTGTGCGACACCCGCAGCTCGACGTCGGGCCGCGCCAGCGCGAGCGAACGCAGCCAGTCCTCGATGTGACCCAGTTCGGTGCGCTCCGCGCGCAGGAACTTGCGCCGCGCCGGGACGTTGTAGAACAGCTCGCGCACCTCGACCGTGGTGCCGCGCGGGTGCTGGCGGGGCGCGACGTCGGCCACCCGTCCGCCCTCGACCGCGAGCGCCGCGCCATGCGCATCGTCCTCGCGCCGGGACGCGAGCAGGAACCGGCTGACCGAGGCGATCGACGGCAGCGCCTCGCCGCGGAAGCCGAGCGTGGCGACGCCTTCGAGGTCGTCGAGCGAAGCGATCTTGCTGGTCGCGTGGCGCTGTACCGCGAGCGCGAGCTCGTCGGGCGCGATGCCGCCGCCGTCGTCGCGCACGCGCACCAGGCGGATGCCGCCTTCCTCCAGGTCGATGTCGACCCGGCGGGCACCTGCGTCAAGCGCGTTCTCGACCAGTTCCTTGACCACCGACGCGGGCCGTTCCACGACCTCGCCGGCGGCGATCTGGTTCACGAGGGTGTCGGGAAGGGCGCGGATCGGCACCCCGTCATCGTAGCGGCTAGTGGGTCCCGGCGGCGATGCCGATGCCGACGCCCGCGCCGCCCTGTTGCGCGGCGCGCTGCGCATACAGCGTGCCCGGCGGCGGCTGTCGTTCGAAGTAGGTGTTGATCCCCTTGAGCATCGCGCTCGCCAGCCTGGCCTGGAACGCCGGGTCGCCCAGGCGGCGCTCCTCTTCCGGATTGGAGATGAAGGCCGTCTCGACCAGCATCGCCGGCATGTCGGCGGTGCGCAGCACCGCGAAGTTGGCGCGTTCCACCGCGCGCTTGTGCACGTTGCCGACCTGCTGGAGGCTGGACAGCACCTGCGCGCCGGCGTCCTCCGAGGCGCGCATGTTGCCGCTCTGCGTCAGGTCCAGCAGCACGGCGTTGAGCGTGTTGCCGGCTTCGGCGACGCGCACGCCGCCGAGCAGGTCGGCCGCGTTCTCCTTGTCGGCGAGCCAGCGTGCGCGCTGCGAGGACGCGCCCTTCAGCGACAGCACGTACACCGAGGAACCGTCGGCGCTGCGGTTTTCCGCGGCGTCGGCATGGATCGACACGAAGATGTCGGCGTCCGCCTCGCGCGCGAGCCGGGCGCGCTTGTAGAGCGGGATGAACACGTCGCCGTCGCGGACCAGGTAGGCCTTCAGCCCCGGCGTCGCGTTGACCAGGCGCGCGAGTTCGCGGCTGATCGCGAGGGTCACGTCCTTCTCGCGCTTGCCGCCCTGGCCGATGGCGCCGGGATCCTGGCCGCCGTGGCCGGCATCGATCGCGATGACCAGCGGCCGGGTGGGCTTTGCTGCGACGGGGCGCGGCGGCGGGGCGGCAACGACGGGCGGCTGCGCGGTCGGCTGCGCGCGCACGGGCTCGCCGGTGGCGACCGTGGTCGGGACGCGGACGGTTGCGCTGGGTGCATGCGTGGCCACTGGCGCGGGAGGTGTCCCGCCCAGCTGCGCGATGAGTCGCGACGTCGCGGCGGCGGACGCGGCGGCAGGGTCGACGGCGGGTGCGGGAGGCTGCATTGCCGTCGCCGTGCCAGCGGGCGACGCACCGCTGGTCGCGGCGCCGTTGAGGATCGCGGCGGCGACCGAGGCATCGTCGCCGGGCCATTCCAGCACCAGCCGCTGGCCCCCGATCGTCGGCTCCAGCCGCGGCTTCAGGACGGCGACCGGCGCGGCCAGGTCGAACACCACCCGGGTCGTCCCCGGCACGGGATGGCCGGTGCGCACCGCGCGGACCAGGCCGCGGCCCGCCGGCATCGGCAGGTGCTTCGGCAACGCCACGCCGGGCAGGTCCAGGACCAGCCGGTCGGGCCCCGCCAGGGTCAGCAGCGAATAGTCGGCAGCGCCGTCGAGCAGCACCTCGGCG
>CAMPJU010000047.1 GCA_946886995.1 uncultured Lysobacteraceae bacterium | reverse complement strand
TCGTGTTCATCACCGCCAGCCACGGGCTGGGCGAGATGGTCGTGCAGGGCGCGGTGAACCCGGACGAGTTCTACGTCTACAAGCCCACGTTGCAGCTGGGGAAACCCGCGATCCTCCGCCGTTCGCTCGGCAGCAAGCAGTTGCGCATGGTGTATTCCGACGTGCCGGGGGAGCGCGTGCGGACCGAGGAGGTGCCGGCCGGACTGCGCACGCAGTTCTCGATCAGCGATGACGACGTGCACGAACTCGCGCGCCAGGCGTTGACCATCGAAAAGCACTACGGCCGCCCGATGGACATCGAGTGGGGCAAGGACGGCAACACCGGCAAGCTCTACATCCTCCAGGCACGCCCGGAGACGGTGAAGTCGCGGGGCAAGGCCACGCAGATCGAGCGCTACACGCTGTCGCAGCGTGGCGAGGTGGTCTGCGAGGGACGCGCCATCGGCCAGCGGATCGGCAGCGGCACCGCGCGCGTCGTGCGCTCGCTGGAGGACATGAACCGCGTGCAGCCGGGCGACGTACTGGTCGCCGACATGACCGACCCGGACTGGGAACCCGTGATGAAGCGCGCCGCCGCGATCGTCACCAACCGCGGCGGGCGCACCTGCCACGCGGCGATCATCGCGCGCGAACTCGGCGTCCCGGCGGTGGTCGGAACGGGCAATGCGCTCGATTCGATCGCCGACGGGAACACCGTCACGGTCAGCTGCGCGGAAGGCGACACCGGCTTCATCTATGCCGGCGCCCTGCCCTTCGACCGCACCACCACGGACCTGGGCAACATGCCCGAGGCGCCGCTGAAGATCATGATGAACGTCGCCAACCCGGAGCGCGCGTTCGACTTCGGGATGCTGCCCAACGCGGGCATCGGCCTGGCGCGCCTGGAGATGATCATCGCCAGCCACATCGGCGTGCACCCGAAGGCGCTGCTGGAGTACGACCGCCAGGACGCGGCCACCAAGCAGAAGATCGACGCGCGGATGGCCGGCTACGCGAGCCCGGTGGACTTCTACGTCGACCGGCTGGCCGAGGGCATCGCCACCATCACGGCCTCGGTGGCGCCGAAGCCGGTGATCGTGCGCCTGTCGGACTTCAAGTCCAACGAGTACGCCAACCTCATCGGCGGCAAGCGCTACGAGCCGCACGAGGAGAACCCGATGATCGGCTTCCGCGGCGCGAGCCGCTACGTCTCGCCGGACTTCGCCGAGGCGTTCGCGCTGGAATGCCGCGCGGTGCGCAAGGTGCGCGAGGACATGGGCCTGGACAACCTCTGGGTGATGATCCCGTTCGTGCGCACGCTCGACGAGGGACGGCGCGTGGTCGAGGTCCTGCGTGCCAACGGGCTCGTCCAGGGACGCGATGGGCTGAAGATCATCATGATGTGCGAGCTGCCGTCCAACGCCCTGCTGGCCGAGGAGTTCCTCGAGATCTTCGATGGCTTCTCCATCGGCTCCAACGACCTCACGCAGCTCACGCTCGGGCTCGACCGCGACTCGGCGCTGGTCGCCGACCTGTTCGACGAGCGCGATCCCGCGGTCAAGAAGCTGCTCGCGATGGCGATCGCGACCGCGAAGGCCAAGGGCAAGTACGTCGGCATCTGCGGCCAGGGACCGAGCGACCACCCGGACCTGGCGTTGTGGCTGATGGACCAGGGCATCGAGTCGGTGTCGCTCAATCCCGATACGGTGGTCGATACCTGGCTGGCGCTCGCGAAGCACCGCGCCGGGTAACCACGACGGACGATGGAGGTACGGATGGAGTCGCTGGGCCTGCAGGGCTGGTTCGGGGAGATCGCCTGGCAGGAGCTGCTCCTGACCTGGCTGGGTGCGCTGGTCCTGCTCCTGGTCGGCCTGCGCGTCGCCAGGTGGCTGTCGCGCATCGCGGAACGCGGCATGACCCGCGCGCAGGTGGAGCCCACGGCGGTCGCGTTCCTGCGCAAGGTCGCCTACGTGATCCTGCTGGTGGTGCTGTTCCTGGCGGTGCTCCAGGTGGTCGGCGTGCCGATGACGTCGATGATCGCGGTGCTCGGCGCCGCGGGCCTGGCGATCGGCCTGGCGCTCAAGGATTCGCTGTCCAACATCGCCTCGGGCGTCATGCTGGTGAGCCTCAAGCCGTTCCGCGCGGGCCACATCGTGACCATCGCCGGCGAGACCGGGAAGGTGGAGTCGGTCAGCATCTTCCAGACCTGCCTGCGCGGTGCCGACAACCAGTTGATCGTGCTGCCCAACAGCCTCATCACCAGCGACTCGATCATCAACCTGACGCCGGACACGATGCGCCGGATCGAACTGGTGGTCGGCATCGCGTACGACGCGGACATCGCCACCGCGCGAGCGGTGGCGCTGGACGTCATGCACGGAGACGCGCGACTGCTGCCCGACCCCGCACCCGACGTGCTGGTCTACGCACTGGCCGACAACAGCGTGAACCTGGGCATCCGCTGCCACGTGGGCAACGACGACTATTTCGTGACCAAATGCGAACTGACCGAACGGATCAAGCTCGCCTTCGACGCCGCCGGCATCGGCATTCCGTTCCCGCAACGCGACGTGCACATGTACCACCACGTCGATCCGGGCGCCGACGCCGGCGCCGCCCGGGCCCGGTCACGCCGGGGCGGGCACATCGGGGTGGAAGACGCGCGCCACCAGCCACAGGAAGACCCCGAGTAGCGCCCGCGGCGTCACGGCATCCGCAAGCCGCTGAAGCGCCCCATGAACGTGCGGTAGTGGCGCAGCTCCGCGATCGAGTCGTACACGTCGCTGAGTGCGGTATGCCTGGCTTCCTTGCCCGCCCCGGCAAGGACTTCCGGCGCCCAGCGCCGCGCGAGTTCCTTGAGCGTGCTGACGTCCAGGTTCCGGTAATGGAAGTGCTGCTCCAGGCGCGGCATCAACCGGTGGAGGAAGCGCCGGTCCTGGCAGATCGAGTTGCCGCACATCGGCGAATGGCCGGCGGGCACCCAGGCCTCCAGAAACGCCAGCGTACGCGCCTCGGCATCGGCCAGGCCCACGCCGTCATCCAGCACGCGTTGCCACAACCCCGATTTCGAATGCTGGGTGCGGTTCCATTCGTCCATCGCCTCGAGCGCCGCCAACGGGTGGCCGATCGCCAGCTCGGGGCCCTCGGCCAGGACGTTGAGCTCGGAATCGGTGACGACCGTGGCGATCTCCAGGATCGAGTCCGCGCCCGTGTCCAGGCCGGTCATCTCCAGGTCGATCCAGATCAGGCGTCCGGCCTGCGATAGCGCTGTCATGCGGCCTCCTTCGCGATGTCGCATCATAACGTCCGGCACCGACATCGCCTTATCGAGGACACCCCATGTTCCCGCAGCTGGATGGCCACCACGCAGCACTCACCGCCATGCTCGCGCCCGCCCTCCTGATGACCGCGACCGCCTCGCTGCTGGCCTCGGCGAATGCCCGGCTCGCGCGGGTGGTCGACCGCCTGCGAAGCATCGTGGCGGACTGGGACGACGGTGCCGCCGACCGCCCGAAGGACGCGCTGCGCGAACTGCTGATCCGGCGGCACCGGCGTCGTGCGCACCTGGTGCTGCGGGCGTGCCAGCTCATGTACGGGGCAATGGGCAGCTTCGTCGGGACCAGCCTGGCGCTGGCGGTCGACGCCTTCCTGGGCTACCGGCTGGGCATGGTCCCCACGGCCCTGGCCGTGGTGGGCGTCGCATTGTTGCTGCTTGCCTGCGCTGCGATGGGCTCGGAGGTCAGCCTGGCGGTCCGGGGGTTCGACCGCGAACTGCAGCACGAGGGCCCGCGCTAGGCGGGCCGCCCGGGCGCACGCGCTGCGCTGCGCTTGTTGCGGAAGTACGTGGTCAGCCTGGTCCCGGCTTCCTCGCCGAGCACCCCGCCCTGCACCACCAGCCTGTGGTTGTGCCTCGGATCGCCGAGCAGGTCGAAGACGCTGCCCGCGGCGCCGGTCTTGGGGTCGGCCGCGCCGAACACCAGCCGCGACACGCGCGCGTGCACCATCGCCATCGCGCACATGGCGCACGGTTCCAGGGTCACGTAGAGCGTCGTGCCGAGCAGCCGGTGGTTGCCGAGTCGCCGACCCGCCGCGCGCATCGCCATGATCTCGGCATGCGCGGTCGGGTCATGCTCGGCGATGTTGCGGTTCCAGCCCTCGCCCAGCACTTCGCCGTCCGTCGACACCAGCACGGCGCCGACCGGCACCTCGTCGTCCTCGCGCTCCGCCCGCGCCGCCAGTTCCAGCGCGTGGCGCATCCAGGTTTCGTCGGTCATTCCCACTCGATCGTCGCGGGCGGCTTGCCGCTGATGTCGTAGACGACGCGGGAGACGCCCCGCAGCTCGTTGATGATGCGGTTGGACACACGGCCGAGGAACTCGTGCGGCAGGTGCGCCCAGTGCGCGGTCATGAAGTCGATGGTCTCGACCGCGCGCAGCGCGACCACCCACTCGTACGCGCGCGCATCGCCGACCACGCCGACCGAACGCACCGGCAGGAACACCGCGAACGCCTGGCTGACCTTGTCGTAGAAACCGTGGCGACGCAGCTCCTCGATGAAGATGTTGTCCGCCTTCGCCAGCAGTTCCGCGTATTCCCGCTTGACCTCGCCGAGGATGCGCACGCCGAGCCCGGGCCCCGGGAACGGATGCCGGTACACCATCGATTCCGGCAGCCCGAGCTCGACGCCGAGCCGCCGGACCTCGTCCTTGAACAGTTCGCGCAGCGGCTCGACCAGCCCGAGCTTCATGTGCTCGGGCAGGCCGCCGACGTTGTGGTGGCTCTTGATGACGTGGGCCTTGCCGGTCCGGCTGCCGGCCGACTCGATGACGTCCGGGTAGATCGTGCCCTGCGCGAGCCACTTCGCGTTGCGCAACCTGCCCGCCTCCTCGTCGAAGATCTCGACGAACAGGTTGCCGATCACCTTGCGCTTGGCTTCCGGGTCGGCGATGCCCTCGAGTGCGTCGAAGTAGCGGTCCGCGGCGTCCACCCGGATCACCTTGACGCCCATGTGCTCGGCGAACATCGCCATCACCTGGTCGCCTTCCTGCCAGCGCAGCAGGCCGGTGTCCACGAACACGCAGGTCAGCTGGTCGCCGATCGCCTTGTGCAGCAGCGCCGCGACGACCGACGAGTCGACGCCGCCGGACAGGCCGAGGATCACCTCGTCGTCGCCGACCTGCTCGCGCACGCGCGCGACCTGGTCCTCGATGATGTGCGCCGCGGTCCACAGCGTGCGGCAGCCGCAGATCTCGGTGGCGAAGCGGCGCAGCAGCGTCTGCCCCTGCAGCGTGTGCGTGACTTCCGGATGGAACTGCACGCCGTACCAGCGTCGCTCCTCGTCCGCCATCGCCGCCACCGGGATCCGGTCGGTGCGGGCGGTGACCGTGAAACCCGGCGGCGCCTGCGCGACGTGGTCGCCGTGGCTCATCCACACGTCGAGGCGCGGCTCTCCGCCGTGGTCGCTCAGGCCGCCGAGCAACGCGTCGTGCGCCACCAGCTCGACTTCGGCGTGGCCGAATTCGCGAGCGTCGGCCGCTTCGGTGGCGCCGCCCAGCTGCGCCGCCAGTGTCTGCATGCCGTAGCAGATGCCGAGGATCGGCAGGCCGGCGTCGAACACTTCCTGCGGCGCACGCGGTGCGCCGGCCGCGGTCGTCGATTCGGGACCGCCGGACAGGATGATGCCCTTCGCGCCGAACGCCGCGATCTCCGACGGATCGTGGTCCCACGCCCAGATTTCGCAGTACACCCCGATCTCGCGGATGCGTCGCGCGATCAGCTGCGTGTACTGCGCCCCGAAGTCGAGGATGAGCAGCTTGTCGCCATGGATGTCGGTCATGCGTCAGCCCGCGCGGTAGTTCGGCGGTTCCTTCGTGATCTGCACGTCGTGCACGTGGCTCTCGCGCTGGCCGGCGCCGGTGATCTTCACGAACGAGGGCCGGGTCCGCATCTCCTCGATGGTCGCGCAACCGACATAGCCCATCGTGGCGCGCAGGCCGCCCGCCAGCTGGTGCACCACGCCGCTGAGCGGCCCGCGGTACGGCACGCGGCCCTCGATGCCCTCCGGCACCAGCTTGTCGGCGTCGGCCGTGTCCTGGAAATAGCGGTCCTTGGACCCCTTCTCCATCGCGCCCAGCGAGCCCATGCCGCGGTAGCTCTTGTAGCTGCGGCCCTGGAACAGCTCGGTCTCGCCCGGGCTTTCCTCGGTGCCGGCGAACAGGCCGCCGATCATGATCGTGCTGGCGCCTGCGGCGAGTGCCTTGCCGATGTCGCCCGAATAACGGATGCCGCCGTCGGCGATCAGCGGGATGCGGTCCTGCAATGCCTCGGCGACCATCGCGACGGCCGTCACCTGCGGCACGCCGACGCCGGCGACGGGTCGTGTCGTGCAGATCGAGCCAGGCCCCACGCCGACCTTGACGGCGTCCGCGCCTGCATCCATCAGCGCAAGCGCCGCATCACCCGTGACGATGTTGCCGCCGATGACCTGCAGCGAGCCGAAGCGCTTTCGGATCCATGCGACACGATCGAGCACGCCCTGCGAATGGCCGTGCGCGGTATCGACGATCACCACGTCCACGCCCGCGGCGACCAGCGCCTCGACGCGCTGCTCGGTGTCGCCGGCCACGCCGACCGCGGCGCCGACCAGCAGGCGCTCGCTGCTGTCGTACGCGGCGTTCGGGTTGTCGGACTTCTTCTGGATGTCCTTGACGGTGATCAGGCCGCGCAGCGCGAACTCGTCGTTGACCACCAGCACCTTCTCGATGCGGTGGCGGTGCAGCAGGCCGATCACCTCGTCGTCGGACGCGCCCTCCTTCACCGTGACCAGCCGGTCCTTCTTGGTCATGATGTGGCGGACCGGATCGTCGAGCTTCTTCTCGAAGCGCATGTCGCGGCCGGTGACGATGCCGACGAGCTGCCCGCCCTCGTCGACGACGGGCACGCCGGAGATGTTGCGCGCCCGGGTGAGGCGCAGCACCTCGCCGATGGTGGTGTCGGGCCGGACGGTGAACGGCTCGCGGATCACGCCGGCCTCGAACGACTTGACCCGGGCGACCTCGGCCGCCTGCCGTTCGACCGACATGTTCTTGTGCAGGATGCCGATGCCGCCGAGCTGGGCCATGGCGATGGCCAGGCGCGATTCGGTGACGGTGTCCATCGCCGCGGAAAGCAGCGGCAGGTTCAGGCGGATGTCGCGGGTGAGGCGGGTGGCGAGCGAGACGTCCCTGGGCAGGACGGTCGAATGCGCCGGGACGAGGGAAACGTCGTCGTAGGTGAGCGCTTCAGCCTGGATGCGGAGCATGGCTGGTCCGGGGGCGGATGAAGCGCGTCATTGTACCGCGTCGGCGGCCTCCGCGGCCTCCAGCGTGTTCTGCATCAGGGTGGCCACGGTCATCGGCCCGACCCCGCCGGGGACCGGCGTGATCCAGCTGGCGCGCGCCGCCGCGGCCTGGAACCCGACATCGCCCACCAGGCGGCCGTCATCCAGCCGGTTGATGCCCACGTCGATCACCACCGCGCCCGGCTTGACCCACTCGCCCGGGACCAGCGCGGGCTTGCCGACGGCGACCACCAGGATGTCGGCCCCGCGCACCGCGGCTTCGAGGACCGACGGCGGGGTGAACTTGTGGCAACTGGTGACCGTGCAACCTGCGATCAGCAGCTCCAGCGCCATCGGCCGGCCGACATGGTTGGATACCCCGACGATCGTCGCGCTGGCCCCTCGGACCGGGCGGTCCGTGTAGGCCAGCAACGTGGTGATTCCGCGCGGCGTGCACGGGCGCAGGCCGAACTGCCGCAGCGCGAGGTGCCCGACGTTCTCCGGGTGGAAGCCGTCGACGTCCTTGCGCGGGTCGATGCGATGGATGAGCGCGGTGCCGTCGCGTGGCGTCCCGTCTGCCCCGTCGGGCAGCGGCAGCTGCACCAGGATGCCGTGGACCTGCGGATCGTCGTTGAGCCGGTCGACCAGCGCGAGCAGATCCGCGTCTGGCGTGTCCGCGGGCAGGTCGAAGTCGATCGCACGGATGCCGACCTTCTCCGCCGCACGGCGCTTGTTGCGCACGTAGACCGACGAGGCCGGGTCGTTGCCCACCAGTACGACCGCCAGCCCGGGCCTGGACTTGCCGGCCTCCAGGCGCGCCCGGACCTGCGCCGCCAGGTCGTCGAGGAGGTCCTCGGCGATGCGCTTGCCATCCAGGATGCGGGCG
>CAMPJU010000046.1 GCA_946886995.1 uncultured Lysobacteraceae bacterium | reverse complement strand
ACTTCGAGGCGCTGAACTTCCCGCCGCACCACCCGGCGCGCGCGATGCACGACACGTTCTACTTCGGGGACGGGCGCCTGCTGCGCACCCATACGTCCGGCGTGCAGGTCCGCTACATGCAGGACCTCGTCGCCGCCGGCGGCGCGCCACCGCTGCGCATGATCGCGGCCGGCAAGGTGTACCGCAGCGACAGCGACCAGACCCACACCCCGATGTTCCACCAGGTCGAAGGCCTGCTGGTCGACGAGCACGCGAGCTTCGCCGACCTGAAGGGCACGCTGGCCGAATTCGTCCGCGCGTTCTTCGAGCGCGACTTCGAGATGCGATTCCGCCCGAGCTACTTCCCCTTCACCGAGCCCTCGGCCGAGGTCGATATCGCCTGGCAGCAGCCGGACGGGTCGACGCGCTGGCTGGAAGTACTCGGCTGCGGCATGGTCCACCCGACCGTGCTGCGCAACGTCGGCATCGATCCGGAGCGCTACACCGGCTTCGCGTTCGGCCTGGGCGTCGAGCGCTTCGCCATGCTGCGCCACGGCGTCGACGACCTGCGCAGCTTCTTCGACAACGACGTGCGCTTCCTGCGCCAGTTCGCCTGAGGCCACGCCGATGAAATTTTCCGAGAACTGGCTGCGCCAGCACGTCCGCACCGACGCGACCCGTGACGAACTCGCGGCGACGCTCACCGCGATCGGCCTGGAGGTGGAGGAGGTCACGCCGCTGGGCGAGGCGCTCGACGGGATCGTCGTCGCTCGCATCGTGTCGTGCGCGCCGCATCCGGAGGCCGACCGCCTGCAGGTGTGCGAGGTCGACGCCGGCGGCGGCGCGCCGTTGCAGATCGTCTGCGGCGCGCCGAATGCGCGCGAGGGATTGCTGGCTCCGCTGGCGACGATCGGCGCCCGGGTCGGCGACCTCGTCATCAAGGCGGCGAAGCTCCGCGGCGTCGCTTCCAACGGCATGCTGTGTTCGGCGAAGGAACTCGGCCTGGACACCGATGCCTCCGGGTTGCTCGAGTTGCCGGCCGACGCCGTGCCCGGCACGCCGTTGGCCAAGGCGCTCGGCCTGCCGGATGCGAGTTTCGAACTGAAGCTGACGCCGAACCGTGCCGATTGCTTCAGCATCCGCGGCATCGCGCACGACGTCGCCGCTGCCCGTGGGACGCAGGTCGTGGCATTCGATGCGGCCCCCATGCCGGCGCTCGGCGACGCCATGTTGCCGGTCGAATTGAACGCGGGTGCGGACGCGCCGCGCTACGTCGGCCGCGTCATCGAGGGCGTCGACGCCACGCGCCCCACGCCGGCCTGGATGGCCGAGCGCCTGCGTCGCAGTGGCATCCGCCCGGTCAGCCTCGCCGTCGACATCACCCAGTACGTGATGCTCGAACTCGGGCAGCCGATGCACGCATTCGACCGTGACCTGTTGCAGGGACCCATCGGAGTTCGCCGCGCACGCGACGGCGAGGCATTGAAGCTGCTCGACGGCCGCGATGTCGCGCTCGACGACGGTTTCCTGGTCATCACCGACGCCGACCGCCCGGTGGCACTCGGCGGGGTGATGGGTGGCCACGACACCCGGGTGACCGACGCGACCCGCAACATCTTCCTGGAGGCCGCGCATTTCGCGCCGGCCGCCATCATCGGCCGCGGGCGCAGGCTGGGCCTGCACACCGATGCCGGGCATCGCTTCGAGCGCGGCGTGGATCCCGAACTGCCACGCCAGGCGATCGAGACGGCGACGCGATTGCTGGTGGAACTCGCCGGCGGTGCGCCGGGACCGGTCGTGGAGGCGAAGCTCGACGAGCACCTGCCGCGTCCCGCCTCGATCCGCCTGCGCCGCGCCCGCCTGGCGCGCGTGCTCGGCACCCGTGTCGCCGACGACGCAGTCGAGCGGATCCTGCGCGCGCTGGGCCTGGGCGTGGAGGCCGCCGATGACGGGTGGCAGGTCCTGGCCCCCGCGCGCCGCTTCGACCTCGCGATCGAGGAGGACCTGGTCGAGGAGGTCGCGCGCATCCACGGCTACGACGCGATCCCGACCACGTTGCCAGGTGGATCCACGCGCCTGGTCGTGCCGACCGAGACCCGCGTGCCCGAAGCGGACGTGCGCCGCCAGCTCGCCGCGCGGGATTACCTGGAAGCCATCGATTACGCCTTCGTCGACGCCGGCCTGCTCGCGCAATGGCAGGCGGGCGAGGACGCCGTCGTGCTTGCGAACCCGCTGAGCGCCGAGCTCGGGGTCATGCGGACGCAGCTGTTGCCCGGCCTGGTCGCATCCCTCGCGCGCAACGTGGCGCGCCAGCAGTCGCGCGTGCGGCTGTTCGAACTGGGCAAGGTGTTCCACGGCGGGGCCGCCGACGATGCGCCGCGGGAAACCCTGCGGATTGCCGCGGCGGCCTGCGGTGATGCGGTCGCCGAGCAGTGGGGAGCGGCCGCACGGAGCGTCGATTTCCATGACCTGAAAGGCGACCTGGAAAGCCTGGCCGCGCTGTCCGGCGCGTCGCTGGAGTACCGCCGCGCGTCGGCCCCGTGGGGCCATCCGGGACGATCGGCGGATGTCCTGCGGGACGGGCGGCGCCTCGGCTGGATCGGCGAGCTCCACCCGCGGTTGCTGCACGCGCTGGGCCTGGACCAGCCCGTGGTCGCCTTCGAACTGGACCTCGCGCCCCTGCAGGCGCGGCCGGTGCCGCGTTCCGCCGCCCTGTCGCGCTTCCCCTCCGTCCGCCGCGACCTGGCGATCGTCGTGCCCGACCCGGTAGCGTGGGCGGACGTGGCCGCGTCGGTCCGCGAGGCAGCCGGTCCGGCGCTCCGCGACTTGCGCCTGTTCGACCGCTACGTGGGGAAAGGGGTCGAAAAGGGTTTCAAGAGCCTCGCCATGGCCTTGATTCTGCAGGAAGAATCGCGCACCCTGACCGACCGCGACGTGGATGCCGTGGTGTCGGCCGTCATGGCCGCCCTGCAGCAGGCCCACGGTGCGGTCATCCGGGGATAGGCCCCGGACCAGGGGGAGCGGAATGGCGTTGACCAAGGCGGAAATGGCCGAGCGGCTGTACGAAGACGTCGGCCTGAACAAGCGGGAAGCGAAGGAGTTCGTCGACGCGTTCTTCGACGCCCTGCGCCAGGCCCTGGAGCAGGGCCGCCAGGTCAAGCTGTCCGGCTTCGGCAACTTCGACCTGCGCCGCAAGAACCAGCGCCCCGGCCGCAACCCCAAGACCGGCGAGGAGATCCCGATCTCCGCGCGCACCGTGGTGACCTTCCGCCCGGGCCAGAAGCTGAAGGAGCGGGTCGAGGCGCACGGGGGCAGCCATGCTTGATCCCGGCAGCAACCGCGAGCTCCCGCCGATCCCGGCCAAGCGCTACTTCACCATCGGCGAGGTCAGCGAGCTGTGCGACGTCAAGCCGCACGTGCTGCGCTACTGGGAGACCGAGTTCCCCTCGCTCAAGCCGGTCAAGCGCCGCGGCAACCGCCGCTACTACCAGCGGCACGACGTGCTGATGGTCCGCCAGATCCGCGGCCTGCTGTACGAACAGGGCTACACCATCGGCGGCGCGCGCCTGCGCCTGGAGGGCGACGGCGCGAAGCAGGAGTCCGCCATGAGCAGCCAGATCGTCCGCCAGGTGCGGATGGAGCTGGAAGAAGTCCTCCAGCTCCTCAAGCGCTGAAGCCGCGAAAAGCCCGGTCGCCGCGCTATAATTTCAACCGATTCGGGGTATAGCGCAGCCTGGTAGCGCACCTGTCTGGGGGACAGGTGGTCGTCGGTTCAAATCCGGCTACCCCGACCATTCGAGCAACCGCAACGCCCGGCCCTCGCCGGGCGTTTTGCGTTGTTGAACTTCGCCCCATTCAGGTGGTCCGATCCGGGCCGGCAACGACGCCGGCATCGATCAAGGAGCATGGAATGCGTATAGGCCTGGCCCTGGCCTGCTTCATCCTCGTCGCGTGGCAGTCCACCGCGCTTGCAGCGGACACGGCAACATCGGCGAACGAAACGATCCGCGACATGTCGCCCGTGACCGTGGCCGGCGTCCAGCCCGGACCCGGCATGTGGAAGGTGCACGGCCCCGATGGCCATGTGTTGTGGGTCCTCGGCACGGTCTCTCCGCTCCCCGCCGGCCTGCAGTGGAAGTCCGCCGATGTCGAGGCGGTGATCGCGAACGCCGACGTGGTCCTTGGACCGCCCTCGCTGGTCGTCAATGCCGACATCGGATTCTTCCGCGGCATGGCGCTTGTACCCGCTGCGTGGGGGGCGATGAAGAACCCGGATGGCGCGCGACTGGAGGACATCCTCTCCGAGCGCCAGTATTCGCGCTGGCGCAAGCTGAAGGACCGGTACCTCGGTTGGGAACCGGGCATCGAACGCTGGCGGCCGACGTTCGCTGCAGAGAGGTTGCTGGCCGAGGCGCTCAAGGAACACGGCATGAAACGCGACGTCATCAACGTCAGCGTGGACCGGTTGGTGAGCGCAGCCGGACGAAGGATCACGCCGGTCGTGCTCAAGCTCACCATCGACGACCCGCGCAGGTTGTTGAAGGACCTCAAGCGCGCCGACCTCGACGACGCCGCCTGCCTGGACGGCGCCATGACGATGATCGAACGCCGGATGCCGGTGCTGGTTGCACGCGCGAACGCCTGGTCGACCGGCGACATCGGCGTGCTCGAGCATCTGCCGGGCGCGGACGCAGAGAGCGACTGTCTCACGGCGCTGCTCGACAGTCAGTTCGTCCGCGCGCAGGAAGGCGTGGGCGACATCGCCCGACAGGTGCGCGACACGTGGCTGGCCGAAGCCGACAAGGCCCTGGTCGAACACAAGACCAGTTTCGCGGTGCTGTCGATGGACCAGGTGCTGCACGCGGATGGCTATCTCGAGGAACTGGCGGGTCGCGGCTACACCGTGGAGGCGCCGTAGCCGGATCGCATTTCCTCAACCGCCGGTGCCGGTATCCCGCCGTGACGGCGCCAATGCCGGCCAGCGGCGCAGGACCGCCTCGCGGATGCCTGCCACGTCCAGGCCGGCCTCGGAAAGCAGGTCCTCGCGACTGGCGTGGTGCTGGAATGCGTCCGGCAATCCGAGGTGCACGACCGGCAACGTGACGCCTGCTTCGGCGAGCAGTTCCGCCACGCCCGAACCCGCGCCGCCGGCGACCACGTTGTCCTCGACGGTGACGAATCCTTCATGCGTGCGCGCCAGCTCCAGCAGCAATGCGCGATCGAGCGGCTTGATGAAGCGCATGTTGACCACGGTCAGGCCGAGTTCCGTGCCGGCCGCCTCGGCCGCCGGCACGATGGCGCCGAATGCGAGCAGTGCCACCCGTGACCCGCGCCGACGCACGTCGGCCTTGCCGATCGGCAAGGTCGTGAGTTCCTGCTGCAGCGCGACGCCGGGACCGGTGCCGCGCGGATAACGCACCGCCGCGGGTCCTTCGTGACGGAAGCCGGTCGTCAGCATCTTCCGGCACTCGTCCTCGTCGGCGGCGGCCATCACCACCATGTTCGGCACGCAGCGCAGGTAGCTCAGGTCCAGGTTGCCGGCATGCGTGGCGCCGTCGGGTCCCACCACGCCGCCGCGGTCGATCGCGAACAGCACGTCCAGGTCCTGGATGGCGACGTCGTGCACCAGCTGGTCGTAGCCGCGCTGCAGGAACGTCGAATAGATCGCGACAACGGGCTTGGCGCCCTCGCAGGCCATGCCAGCCGCCAGGGTCACGGCGTGCTGTTCGGCAATGGCGACGTCGAAGTAGCGTTCGGGGTATTCCTGGCTGAAGCGCACCAGGCCCGAGCCTTCCCGCATCGCCGGCGTGATCGCCAGCAGCTTTTCGTCGGCCGCGGCCATGTCGCACAGCCAGTCGCCGAACACGTCGGTGTATGTCGGCTTCTTCGCGCCGCCCTTGGCGACCAGGCCCTGCGTCGGGTCGAACGGCCCGACGGCGTGGTAGCCGATCTGGTCGCCCTCCGCGCGCTCGTAGCCCTTGCCCTTGGTGGTGATGACGTGCAGCAGCTGCGGACCCTTCAGCGTCTTGAGCAGGCGCAGCGTGCTGGCCAGCGCGTCGACGTCGTGGCCGTCGATCGGCCCGGTGTAGTGGAAGCCCATTTCCTCGAACAGCGTGGACGGCACGAACATGCCCTTCCAGTGCTCCTCCCAGCGGCGCACGAAGCGCGCGGGCTTGCCGTGCTTGTCGCCGAGCAGCTTCTTGCCGCCCTCCCGGATCGCGTTCAGCGTCTTGCTGCCGGTCATGCGCCCCAGCATCCGGGTCACGCCGCCGACGTTCTCGGAGATCGACATCCGGTTGTCGTTGAGGACCACCAGCAGGTTCGGCTCGGGATCCATGCCGCCGGCATGGTTCAACGCCTCGTACGCCATGCCCGCGGTCATCGCGCCATCGCCGATCACCGCGACGACGCGCCGGTCGTTTCCTGCGCGCGCATTCGCGATGGCCATGCCGAGCGCCGCGGAGATCGACGTGGACGAATGTCCGACGCCGAACGTGTCGTACTCCGATTCCTCGCGCTTCGGGAACGGCGCCACGCCGTCCTTCTGCTTCACCGTGTGGATCGCGTCGCGCCGGCCCGTCAGGATCTTGTGCGGATAGGTCTGGTGGCCGACGTCCCAGACGATGCGGTCTTCCGGGGTGTCGTACAGGTAATGCAGCGCGACCGTCAGTTCGATCACGCCCAGCCCCGCGCCGAAATGGCCACCGCTGCGACCCACCGACTCGATGAGGTACGCGCGCAACTCGTCGGACACCGCCCGCAACTCGCTCGCGTCGAGGCGGCGCAGGTCGGCGGGCGTGTCGATGCGGGACAGCCGCGGATATCGCGAGGGGTCGATCATTACAACGGGTTCAACGGCCGCGCAGGCGCCCGAACAGGCCCGGCTTGCCCGCATCGGTCGGTTCCGGCGCGGGCTCCGACCACGGTTCGGCGAAGCCGGTGGCCAGGTTGGCATTGACGAAGTCCGCGACGTCGGACTCCGGGACGCCGCTGGCCTCGGCGATCTCCTGCAACGTGGCAGGTCCCTTCATCATCGCGGTGGCGATGCGGAAGTGCTTGGGGAACTCGCGCTCGGTCTGCGGCCACTTGGTCAGGTGGTACTTGCCCTGCGGGTCGAAGCCCGGCAACAGGTTGCCGCCGCCCGCCTGCAGCCCGCCGTACCAGGCCAGGCGCGCGAGCGGCTGCGGGGCACCGAGCTTGCCGGCCTCGGCATTCCATTCCTGCGCATCGGCCGGCGCGAAGTCCTCCGCGCGCACGTTGCCCGCGAAGTAGTCGGCCAGCGGCTTGAGCCCGCCGGGCCCGTGGTACTGGCGCGCGTCCGCGTCGATCAGCAGCACCGGGCCGCCGTCGCGCTGGTAGCGCAACCGGCCGGACAGCATCTGTGGCGCCAGCCAGTCGGAGAACACCGGGTCGCGCGCGGGTGCGGGCGGCGCGGGGGTCGGCACCGGCTCCGGATGCGCTTCCATCGGCTGTTCCTCGGGCAACTGGTCGGTCGCCTGGGGAGCGGGGGTCAGCCCGGAGGGCACCGCCGCTCCGGTAGCGGCCTCGTGCTCCGGGATCGACACGGCCTCGTCGAGCTGTTCCGACTTCACCGTGGCGGCGACCGGATCCGCGGCCTGCGCGGCGATCGCGTCCAGCACTTTCGCCAGGTCGGCGACGGTGAACGGCCGGGGCAACAGGAAGTCGGTCTGGGTGCGCTGCGAGGTGGTCAGGCCGATCACGGTCTTGCCGATCCCGTGCAGCCGGAGCCAGCTCATGGGGCCGTACATGCTGTCCATGTCGACGACGATGTAGTCGGCATCCGCGTCCGGGACGAGCTGCCAGCGGTCGCCGGAGGCGCGGTTGGCTTCGGCGAAGGCCGTCTTCAGGTCCGCCTCGGTGGCGGGGTCCATGCCGGTCAGGCCGAGAGTCAGGGGCATCGTTGCGGTCCGCGTCCAGAGAACGGCGAGTTTAGCCGCTCTGGCCCGTCGATGCGGCCCGGAAAGGCGTGGCGGGACGCGGGTTCAGGCGGCGAGCTGGCGGGCGTTGCGCGGCAGGTGGTTCTTCAGGAACGCCATCTGGTCGGCCAGGATGTTGCGGTTGCTGAGGATCAGGTGCTCGACCCAGCTCGGCCGGTAGGGGATCGCCAGCAGCGGCATGCCGGCCTGCTGCGGCGTCCGGTTGCCCTTGCGGGAATTGCAGTGGAAGCAGGCGCTGACCACGTTCTCCCAGGTGTCACGGCCGCCCTTCGACAGCGGGACCACGTGGTCGCGCGTGAGTTGCGGGCGCGGACAGTCGCGACCGCAGTACAGGCACAGGTGCTGGTCGCGGGCGAACAGGGCGGGGTTGGTCAGTGCCGGCGTCGGGTCGAGCGCATGCGGGCGCGCGTGGCCCCGAGCGGCGACGATCGGGTGCAGGTCGAGCAGGCTCTGGCTGCCGGTGGCGCGGCAGGTGCCGCCGCGGACGGTGAGGCAGGG
>CAMPJU010000045.1 GCA_946886995.1 uncultured Lysobacteraceae bacterium | reverse complement strand
ACCGACACGCCCACCGGGTTCCACAGCAGCTCCTTCTTGCCGCCGTCGGCGTGCAGGTGGGTGCTGAGCACGCCGGTCTCGTCGTCGGCCTTGAGCACCACCGCGCCCGCACCGTCGCCGAACAGCACGCAGGTGCCGCGGTCGTTCCAGTCGAGCATCCGGGTCAGCGTCTCGGCGCCGATCACCAGCACGGTGCGCGCGGCCCCGGAGCGGATGAACTTGTCGGCGACGGTCAGTGCGTAGATGAAGCCCGAGCAGGCCGCATTGACGTCGAACGCCGGGCAGCCGTTGGCGCCCAGCCGGTGCTGCACCAGGCAGGCGGTGGACGGGAAGATCAGGTCCGGCGTGGTCGTCCCGAGGACGATCAGGTCGAGTTCGGAGGCGGCGACGCCTGCGGCTTCCAGCGCACGCACGGATGCGTGGAACGCCAGGTCGCAGGTCGTCTCGCCTTCCGCGGCGACATGCCGCTCGCGGATGCCCGTGCGCGCGGCGATCCACTCGTCGCTGGTGTCGACCAGCTTCGCGAGGTCGTCGTTGGTGAGCACCTTTTCCGGCAGGTAGCTGCCGGTCCCGGCGATGCGGGAGAAGACGCGCGTGCCCGGGGCGTTGTCGACCATGCCGGCGCCTGCCGGACTCACTCTTCGTCGACGATGCGCGAGCGGGTCTCGACGACCTTCTTGCCGCGGTAGTAGCCGTCGGCGGTCACGTGGTGGCGCAGGTGCGTCTCGCCCGTGGTCGGGTCGGTGGCGAGCTGCTTGGGCTTGAGCGCGTCGTGCGCGCGGCGCATGCCGCGCGTGGAGGGGGACCTGCGGGATTTCTGGACTGCCATGGAATTGCTCCGGAATAAATCGTTGCCTGGATCAGGTGTTCTGTATCGATGCCGCTACTTCAGTTCTTCTGTTTCTGCTTCAGCGAGGCCAGCGCCGCGAACGGGCTCGCCTGCTGCCGTGCTTCCTCGTCCGCCGGCCAGTCGCGCTCCATCGCGTCCGTGCCCGGCGCCACCGCCACGACCGGCACGGCGAGGATCAGTTCGTCCTCGACCAGTTCGGTCGGCCGCAGCATGCCGTCGTCCGGCACCAGCAGCGGCTCGTAACCTTCCGGCAACCCGGCCTCGTCGGCCTCGTCCCGGATCAACCCCAGGCGCTGCACCAGCCGCAGGGGCAACTCGAAGCGACGCAGGCTGCGCTGGCATTCCAGCGGCAGCTGCGCCTCGATGCGCAACTCCACGTACGGCACCTGCAACGCGTCGCGATCGAACGCGAGGGCGAACCGCACCTCGCCTTCCGCATCGCACAGGCTGTCGCGCAGGCGCTCGAATGCCGACAATGGCAGCCGGCCCTCGAAACCGCGCCGGGCCGCGACCATGCGCCAGGCATCCAGCACCTCGGGGACCGAAGTTCCGGGCAGTTCAGCGGACATAAGACGCGGAATGTTAGCGATCCGCGGCTGAACGTGTCAAACCGGCTTCCGCCCGCAAGTCCTTGTCCCGCGTGGCGTTTGCCCGCCGCCGCCGCCCCGGGCAGACTGCGCTCGACCGGCCATGCCGGCCCTGCCCGTGGAAACCCGGCCCCTGCCCTTGCAAACCGCCCTCCTCATCCTCCTCGCGGTCCTCGTCGTGACTGCCCTGGCCGTCGTGGCGGGTCGCCGCTTCGGCGGCCGCCACCAGCGCGCCGTGAGCGAGGTGCTGGACGCCGCCGATGCGCTGGAGGCGCGATTGCGCGCCGCGCGGGCGGAGATCGAGGCCGTCGCGGGCGACGACCAGGCCGATCCGGTGGGCGCGGCGATGCGCGAAATGCTCCGCCAGCGGCTCTGGCTCCAGGAGCACGGCGTCAATGCCAGCGTCTCCGAACTGCGATCGGTGCGCGATTCCATCGACGCCGCCCGGCAGCGGATCGACCACCAGCTGGCCCGGATCGAGCGCGCCCGCGCGCCGCAAGCCTGAATGGAGGCCCGGGCCACCCCCGCGCCACGCCTGGTGCTGGCGTCCACCTCCCCTTATCGGCGCGAGCTGCTGGCACGCCTGCGCCTGGCGTTCGAGGTGGCCCGGCCGGAGGTCGACGAGGCCCCGGCGCCGGACGAGACCCCGGCCGACCTGGCCAACCGCCTGGCCATCGCGAAGGCCACCGCGGTGGCGGCCGTGTCCCCCGATGCATGGGTGATCGGCTCGGACCAGGTCGCCGAACTGGATGGCAGGCCACTGGGCAAGGCCGGGGGACGTGCCGCGGCGATCGACCAGCTCCAGTCGATGTCCGGGCGCGACGTCGTCTTCCACACGGCGATCTGCCTGGCCCGCGCCGGGGAGGCCACCTGGTCGGCGACCGACCGGACCCGGGTCCGCTTCCGGTCGCTGCAGGACACCGAGATCGCCCGCTACGTCGATGCCGAACAGCCCTGGGACTGCGCCGGAAGCTTCAAGTGCGAGGGCCTGGGCATCGCGCTGTTCGAATCGATAATCAGCGAGGATCCCACTGCGCTGGTCGGCCTGCCGCTGATCGCCACGGCCCGCCTGTTGCGCAGGGCCGGGTTCCTGGTGCCCTGAAGCCGTTGGCGCGCGTCGCGCTGGCTACCTGGAATCGATGGTGACCGGTTGCTCCGGCCATGCCTCGACGCTGCCATCGGCGCCATGCAGGCGCAGGCCTAGCCAATGGGCGCCATCGCGCACCGAGGGGTCGAGGCTGACGGTCGCCGACCAGCCCACGCGGGGATGGTTCGGGTCCGTCGAGATCCGCCAGTAGCGCGCCACCCCGGGATTCTCCTGCCCGTAGTCGGCTTCGGCGACGACCCGCCCGTCGAGCGTCACCTCGACCCGCTCGAGCCCGACGCCGTCCCGGAACGCCCAGCCGTGCACATCGAACGTCCGCCCGACCGTGGCGCCGGACACGGGCGCGTCCACCCAGGCCATCGCAGGCAAGGTGCAGGGTCCCGGTGCGCGCTCGCCCGGCAGCGGGAACAGCAGGAAGCGCTGGCGACCGTGGTCGACGGCGACGACCTCCGGCGCGGGAAGCGGCCCGACACGCTCGCACAGCGAGTGGTAATGACGCAGCAGCTCCTTGTAAGGCAGCTCCGAGGCACCGACCACCAGCAGCACCGGTGCACCGCCCCACGCATCGATGCCGGGCGTCGCCAGGTTCCAGAGGCGCAACTGCGGTGCGCGGCCATGCTTGCGGTTGAGCGGGTGGTCGAGCACGGGGATGTCGGCATCACCGAGCGCGAAGCCGAGTTCCGCGCCGACCTTGAAGTTGTCCGCGACCACCCGCGTGCCGGCCGGCATCGACGCCAGCCGGGTGCGCACGGCGTCGGCCAGGGCATCCCAGCCCGCGAAATTGGCCGGGTACCACTTGCTGCCCGCCGCGCGCGCGCGGGTGTCGGCGTGGGACACCGCCGCGTAGTACCCCAGCGTCAGCACCAGGCCGAGCACGGCGGTGGCCCAGGTCGCGACCCGCAGCCAGCGGGGCCAGCGGGCAAGGAGTGCGGGCAACACGGGCAGCAGCGCCAGGTAGCCGGGCAATGGCCAGTGGAAACTCACGCGCTCGACGTCGGCGAAGAAACCCAGGACGAAGAAGCCGGCCACGACCAGCCCGCCGAGCCAGGCGAAGTAGCGCGCCGCCACGTCGGTCGCGCCGCGCCCGCGCCAGGCGGCCGCGAGCAGCGCGGCGAACAGCAGCGGGGTGACCAGTAGCGCCTGCAGCAGCAGGAACCACAGGCCTTCGGCGTGGAACGCCCACGGGTGGCGCTCGACCAGCTGGAAGCGCAGCCCGGCCTCGGCGTTGTCGAGGTTCCAGAACAGCAGCGGGGTCCACGCCGCGGCGCCGAACGCGATCGCGATCCAGGTGCGGATGTCGCGCAATGCACGCCGGCCTTCCGGGAGCAACAGCAATGCCAGCAACCCGACGCCGATCACGGCGATGAAGCGATAGTGGCTCAGCGCACCGATGGCGAGCCCCGCGGCGAGTTCCAGCGCGGCGCCCGCATCGACGTTGCGCAGCAGCCGCGCGCCCGCGTCCATTCACAGCAGGGTGGCCAGCGCCATGGTCGCGTCGGGCAACGCGAGCAGGCCGAGCGTCCCGGCCAGCGGCAGGACAAGCGCCGCGAGCCCCGCGAGCCAGCCGGTGCGGACGTCGAACTCGCGCGCGGCGATGCGCACGACCAGCCACGGCACGCCGGCCGCCACCGCGAGGACCGGCAGCCGCAACGCGAGTTCGTGGTTGCCGCCCAATGTGGTTCCCAGCCGCGCGAGCCAGGCGGTCAGGCCCGGCAGGTCCGAGTACGCAGCCGCCAGGTGCCGACCTTCCTGCCAGTAGAACGCCTCGTCGACGAACAGGGGCAGTCGCGCCGCGATCAGCAGCTTCAGCGCGCAGACGACGATCCATGCGCCGATGAACCAGGCGGACAGCGAGTCTCGTGCGGGCGGCGGTGTCGCCGGCGGCAGCGCCGCTGCCATCGGTCGTACGTCGATCTCGTTGCGCATCCGTTCCGCGACCCCCGCTACACTCGCACGACCGTAAGCTCGATCCGACCGGCCACCCACGCGAGGCAGTCGATGTCCGTCAGCACGAAACCAGGGGCGATGCTATCCGATGCCCTGCGCGATGCGGTGAACGCCGCGCAAGCGCAGGTCAACGGGCTGGTGCTCGGCAAGGCGACGGAAGTGCGGCTCGCGTTCGTCGCACTGCTGTCGGACGGACACCTGCTGATCGAGGACCTGCCGGGGCTGGGCAAGACGACCCTTGCGCACGCCATGGCCGCGACGCTCGGGCTGGGCTTCCAGCGCGTGCAGTTCACCTCCGACCTGCTGCCGTCCGACATCGTCGGCGTGTCGGTGTTCGATGCGCAGGCGCGACGCTTCGAGTTCCACCCCGGCCCGGTGTTCACCAACGTGCTGCTGGCCGACGAGATCAACCGCGCGCCGCCACGCACGCAGAGCGCATTGCTGGAGGCGATGGCCGAACACCAGGTCACCGTCGACGGCGTGACCCATCCGCTGCCCGAACCGTTCTTCGCCATCGCTACCCAGAACCCGGTGGACCTGGCCGGCACGTATCCCCTGCCGGATTCGCAACTGGACCGGTTCCTGCTGCGGCTGGCGCTCGGGTATCCCGGCGAGGAAGCCGAGCGCGCACTGCTGGCGGGCGCGGACCGACGGCACCTGATCGCGCAGGCGTCGCCGCTGTTGTCGGGCGAAGACGTGCTGGCGGTGCGCAAAGCCGTCGGGGCGATCCATGCCAGCGACGCGCTGGTCGATTACGTGCAGGCGCTGCTGGCGCACAGCCGCCGGCACCCGGGCGTGCGGGTCGGGTTGTCGCCGCGCGCCGGCATCGCACTGCTGCGCGCGGCGCGGGCGCACGCGCTGCTGCTGGGGCGCGACCACGTGCTGCCGGAGGACGTGCAGGCGCTGTTCGCGCAGGTCGCCGCGCATCGCCTGGTGCCCGAGGCCGATGCCGGCGGCGACGCGTCGCTGGCGCGGTCGATCCTGCAGGCGGTCCCGGTGGACTAGTGCCGCCGCCCGTCCGCCGCCTGCGCGAGACGATCGCCGGCCTGGCCCGCCCGCGTACGCGCGAGACCCTGCCGGTGCGCTTCGACCGGCGCCGGGTCTACATCCTGCCGACGCGGTTCGGGCTGTTCTTCGGCGCGTTGCTGGCGACCATGGCGCTGGGCGCGCTGAACTACAACAACAACCCCGCCCTGTTGCTGGCCCTGCTGCTGGCGGGCGCTGCGCTGACCAGCCTGTTGCTGGCGCACCTGCAACTGAGCGGGCTCGAGGTGGTCGCGGTCGGCGGCGAGCCGGTCCCCGCCGGCACCGCGTTGCCGCTGCGGGTGCATGCGCGCGCCGAGCCGGGACGCACGCGCCGCGGATTGCGCGTGGCCTGCGCCGGCACGGTCGCACTGCTGTCGCTCGATGACGACGGATCCGGCGAGGCCGTGCTTGCGTTGCCGACCGCGCGGCGCGGCTGGCTGGCGTTGCCGCGCATCGAAGTCTCGACGATGCGGCCACTCGGGCTCGCCCGCGCCTGGGCCTGGGCATGGCCGGCGACGCCGGTGCTGGTCTACCCCGCGCCCGAAGCGGACCCGCCACCGTTGCCGCCCGGCTCCGGCCAGTCCGCCCGCGCGAAGCTGCGCCCGGCGGGGGACGACGTGCACCACCTGCGCGCGTACCGGCGCGGCGATCCGAGGCGAACGATCGCGTGGAAAGCGTCTGCCCGGCGCGACACGCTGCTGGTCCGCGAATACGAACAGCCCCTGGGTGAGACGCTGGAACTGGACTGGATCGCGCTGCAGGGCGTTCCGCACGAAGCGCGCATCCGGCGCCTGGCGCGCTGGGTCGACGACGCCGAGCGCGAAGGCCGGCGCTACCGGCTGTCGCTGCCGGGCCAGGCGCCGCTCGGACCGGCCGGCGGCCCGGAGCATCGCCATGCATGCCTGCGGGCGCTGGCACTGATGCCGGGCGCGGTTGCCGCGGACGTCGCCGGATGACGGCCACGCCACGCAGCGACGCGCTCGATCCCCGCACCCGTGCCTGGTGCCTGGCGGCCGCCGCGGCGTGCGTCGCGCCGTTGCTGTTGCAACTTCCGGCGATGCTGGCGTTCGCGATCGCCGTCGCCGGCGTCGCTGGCACTGCGCTTTCCTGGCGGCGCCCACTCCCCACTCTCGCGCGCCTGGCCTTGGCGCTGCTGCTGCTCGCGCTGGTGCTGGCGGCGATGCGCTTCTCGCTGGGGCGCGACACCGGATGCGCGCTGCTCGCGGCGATGCTCGCGGTGAAGCCGACGGAGACGTTTGGCGTCCGCGATGCGCGCAGCCTGGTGGGCTTCGCCCTGTTCGCGCCCTTCGCCACGTTCCTGCTCGACCAGGGACCGTTGTCGCTGGTCCTGGGGGTCGCCGCGACAGTGCTTGCGCTGGCGGCGATCCAGCGGCTCGCGGAACTGGCATCGAGCGACCTACGCCACCGGGGGCCGGCGCGGCGGCTGGCGGGCATCGCCCGGATGATCGCGCTGGGGCTTCCGTTCGCATTGGCGGCCTTCTGGCTGTTTCCGCGGCTTGCCGCGCCCTTGTGGGGCGTGCCCGAGCGCGCGCTGGCAAGGCCCGGGCTGTCGGACGAGATGTCGCCAGGCCAGTGGCTGGACCTGATGACCGACGACAGTCCCGCGTTGCGCGCCAGGTTCTTCGGAGCGGCGCCGGCGACCCGGGAGATGTACTGGCGCGGCCCGGTGCTGTGGAACTTCGACGGGCGTACGTGGACCCAGCCGGAGTGGATGCGCAACCTGCCGCCGGACGAGGTGCGGTCCGGCCCGCCCACCTGGGATTACGAGATCGCGCTGGAACCGACAGAGCGACGCCAGCTCGTCGCGCTCGACCTGCCGCTGGCGGCGCCCGACGGTGCGCGGATGTCGCTCGACCATGGGCTTTTCGTGCGCCGCCCGCTTGCGTCGCTGACGCGATGGCGCATGCGGTCCGCGCCTCCCGTCGCCTATGCGCCCGACCTCAAGATCACGCTGCGCCGCGCCGCGTTGCGCCTGCCGGAAGGCTTCAATCCACGCACGCATGCGCTGGCGGCCGAATGGCGCCGGGAAGCGGGCGACGACGACGCCGCGATCGTGCGTCGTGCGCTGGACTGGGTCCGCAGCGACTTCGCCTACACGCTGGAGACGCCACTGCCGGGCCGTCACGCGGTCGACGAATTCCTGTTCGACGTGCAGGCGGGCTACTGCGAACACTTCAGTTCGTCGTTCGTGGTGCTGATGCGTGCCGCAGGCATTCCCGCACGCGTCGTGACCGGCTACGCGGGCGGGTACCGCAACCCGATCGGCGGATACTGGCTGGTGCGCCGGTCCGACGCGCATGCGTGGGCCGAAGTCTGGCTCGACGGACCGGGATGGACGCGCGTCGACCCGACCGCCGCGGTCGCGCCAGAACGCATCTACGACACCCTCGCCGACCGTTCGCCCGGCGCGGCGTTCGGCGAGCTGGGCGCGGCACTGGACGTCGCCGACTGGTTGCGGCGCGGATGGAACGACTTCGTGCTCGGCTTCGACGCGGCCCGCCAGCGGGCGATGCTGCAGCCCCTGGGCATCGAGGCGACGCCGTCGCGGCTGGCGTTGCTGTTCGCGGCCATCGCCGGCCTGGCCCTGGGCCTGACCGCCTGGCTGGTGGCACGCCGCGAGCGCGAAAGCGACGTGGTGCTGCGCGCCTGGCATCGGCTGGGACGGCGCTATGCGCGCATCGGCCTGGCGCGCGGGCCCGACGAACCGGCGTTGGCGTGGGCGGCGCGCGTTGCCGAAGCACGGCCGGACGGCGCGCCCGGACTCGTCGCGCTCAGCCGGCGTTTTGCCCGGTGGCGCTACGCTCCGGGACAGGCCGACGCGCGCGTCGCCCGCGCGCTCGCCCGCGAACTGCTTGCGCACCGCCCCTGACCACGCAACACCTTCGACTGCCCCGGGAGAACGCCATGCG
>CAMPJU010000044.1 GCA_946886995.1 uncultured Lysobacteraceae bacterium | reverse complement strand
ACGATGACGAGCGCGGTGCGGGGGGTGGGTTTCGGCATCGGGACAGGGTGCGCCGCGGCGCGTGTGCCCGTGGTGGAGACAAAAAAGAAGCCCGGCTTTCGCCGGGCTTCGAAGGTGTCGCGAAGTCTCGATCAGTCGAACATGTAGCTGAACTCCACGAACACCTCGCGTCCGACCGGGCTGAAGGCGCGCCAGAAGTACGGGTAGGTGTTGAAGGTGTCGTCCTCGGGATGGATATCGTCCAGCACGTTGTTGACGAACAGGGTGACCTCCATGTTGTCGGTCAGCTGCTTGGCCACGTTGACGTTCCAGATCGTGTGCGACCCGATGCGACCGGTCTCCTCCCAGTTGGGCAGGGAGCCCCAGCGGTAGCCGTACAGCGCAACCGCCCAGTCGTCGCGCTGCCAGGTGAACTGGCCGGTCACGCGGCTGCGGAAGTTGAAGTACTGCATGTGGTCGCGGAGGTTCTGGACCGGCTCGCCCGGGAACTCCTGCTGCTCGAGCTTCAGCACGTGCGTCCAGGCGAGGTCGACGCCGAAGTCGCCCCAGCGGTCGGTGTCGAAGCTGTACTGCCAGCGGGCGTCGACGCCGGAGGTCTCCGTGAACGTCTGGTTGATCGGGAACGACTCGTACTGGTCGATCTCCTCGTCCGACAAGCCGCCAGTGATGCGATCCACCAAGCCGGTGTAGAACGCGCACGACTCGGAATCCGGGTCCACCGGCGTGCCGTCACGTTCTTCGCCGAGCAGGCAGTCCGCCTCGTTGCGGAACAGGAAGCCGCTGATGTCGCTGACGCCACCCTCGAGCCGGATGTCGTAGTAGTCCATCGACAGCGACATGTTGTCGGTCATGTCCCACACGAAGCCGAAGGTGGTGGACTCGCCGGTCTCCTCCTCCAGGCCCGGGTCGCCGTGGCGGGTGCCGAAGACCTGGTAGACGTACTCGGTCGTCTGGCAGTCCTCCGACGTCGCCTCGAACCCGTCGCGGCGGCAGCGGTACTCGTCGAACACCGTCGTGAAGAAGCCCGAGGTGTCAGCGAAGATGTAGTGCATGTCCGGCGCGCGGAAGCTCGTGGCACGCGTGCCGCGGATCAGCAGGCTGTCCACCGGACGCCACTCGAGGCCTGCCTGCCAGGTCACCGCATCGTCCACCTGCGTGACATCGTCGTACTTGTCGTAGCGACCCGCAACGCTGGCGGTCAGGCTCGAGAAGATCGGGATGTTGAACTCGACGCCCACCGCGTAGCGGTCGCGATCGCCGCCGCCGCCGGTGCTGGTCAGGTTGTAGATCGGCTCGGGACCGTCGTAGTCAGGCGCCGTACGCGGATCGGGATTGACCTCGTAGCTCTGGTGCGCGCCCTCGATCACCGCCGCCATGGCCAGCGGGCCGGCCGGCAGTTCGAACAGGTCGCCCGAGAAGACGAAGTTCGCCTGGGTGACGTCGGACTTGGAGTCGGAGCGGACGCGGGTGTTGAGCGCCGCGAAGTCCTCGGCCGTGAGCGGGTTGAGGTAACGGTCCAGGTTCAGTTCGTACGCCGGGTAGGCGCCGAAGTACGGGTCGAAGCCCTGCTGCTCGCCGAGGAAGAAGTCGTCGATCTCGTTGGCCAGGAAGCGCGGGCGGTCCACGTCGATGCGGTAGGCGCCATGGGACACCGTGGCTTCCCAGTCGAACCGGCCATCGGCGAGGATGCCTCGCAGGCCCGCGGCCACGTCGAACGCAGTCTCGTCGTACAGCGAGTTCTGCGCGCCGATGCCGCCGACTTCCTCGGGCGTGAAGATGCGCTGGAGCTGCACGATCGAGCCGCCGGGCACCGCCGGGGAGTCGACGTTGGACAGGAACACGTACGGGGTGGACCAGAACTGCGTGTTGCTGGCCAGCTTCGCCCGGGAATCCGTCGCGCTGAACTGCACGAAGCCCTGCATGTCGTTGGTGAAGTCGTACGTGCCGTAGGTGTACGCCGAGAAGTTCCTGTCGGAGTTGCGGATCGCCTGCGTCGCCGGGTAGCCGGCGTAGCCGCAGCGAGGACCCGTGTACACCGCGGACGTCTCGAAGTGGTAGATCTCGAAGCCGGGGAAATTCCCGCAGACTTCATCCGCCGTGCCGCCCGGGAAGAGCCGGCCGCTGGTGAAGCCGTCGAAGATCAGGAAGCCTTCGACCGGGTTGACGTCATCGTCGGAAACCGACGGATCGTCGTAGTACGAGTCCATGAAGTCGCGCTGCGAGGCGTAGATCTCCTCGCGCGCCATCGCTTCGAACGCGTAGGTCAGGCTCCACTTGTCTCCCATCTTGCCGCCGACCCACTGCACCCGGCCCGTGTCGCCGCCGCCGCGGGTGGTCGTGCCGCCCATGATGTTGAGCATGTCGCCTTCGTAATCGGTCTTCATGATCACGTTGACGACGCCGGCGACCGCGTCGGAGCCGTAGATCGCCGACGCGCTGCCGGACAGGATCTCGATGCGCTCGATGGCGGCAGCCGGGATGTTGGCCAGGTTCACGGCATTCGACTGGCTGTTGTACGGCAGTGGGTAGTCGGCGGTGCGACGGCCATTGATGAGGACCAGCTGGTATCCCGGGCCGAGGCCGCGCAGGTTGAGGAAGCTGGCGTTCGGGGTGAAGCCGCTCTGCGTCAGTTCGTTCTGGACCGAACCGGTGAACTGGGTGAGGGTGTTCAGCGCGTCGTAGACGGTGCTGAAGCCCTGGACCTCGAGATCTTCGGCAGTGATGATCGTGACGGGCGCCGGACCCTCGATTTCGGCGCGGCCGATGCGCGAACCGGTAACGACGACGCGGCCGAGGTCAGTCGGCTCTTCTGCCTGTTCGGTCTCGTCCTCGTCGGTCGTGTCCTGGGCCAGGACGACCCCGGTGGCCGGAAGCAGCAGGGCCGCGAGCAACGCGGCGCTCAAGCGGCTGCGCTGCAGCCGGTCTCTGTTAACACGCATCGGTAACCCCCTTGGTTATCGTTGTGGGCAGAAAGCCCCTGTCAGCACCCCTGACCAGCCGAAATTAACATGGGATTAACGACCCTGCCACAATAGGGCTTCTCCCACTTGTTCGGATTCCTGAACGCCGTGACGACCCCCGCTGAAGCCGAATCCATGGTTGGGCGCGTTGCGCTGCCCGGCACCGCTGTTTCGCTCGCCGACGCGGGTACGCGGGCCAGGGTGGCCCTGGAGGGCACCCGCGCAGCCGTGTCCCTGGTGGTGGGCGTCCCGATCGCCGCGACCCGGGCGGACCTCGAGGAGTCCGTCCGCCAGGCCCTCCGCGCCGGCGGGCTCGACGCCGGGCACCTGGACATCCAGCAGCGGATCGCCGCACATGCCCCCCAGGGATCCCTGGTCCCGCTGCCGCGGGTCCGGAACATCATTGCCGTCGGCTCCGGCAAGGGCGGCGTGGGCAAGTCGACGACGGCGGTGAACCTCGCGCTCGCGCTGGCCGCCGACGGTGCCCGCGTCGGGTTGCTCGATGCGGATGTCTACGGGCCCAGCATCCCGACCATGCTCGGGCTGTCCGGCCGACCGGACAGTCCGGACGGCAAGTCCATCGAACCGATGAAGGCCCACGGCATCGAGGCGATGTCCATCGGCCTGATGGTCGAGCAGGACACGCCGATGATCTGGCGCGGACCGATGGCGACGTCGGCGCTGACCCAGCTCCTGGAGCAGACGCTCTGGGGAGGCGAGGGCGGGCTGGATTACCTGGTCGTCGACCTGCCGCCCGGGACCGGCGACATCCAGCTGACCCTCGCACAGAAGATCCCGGTGGCCGGCGCGGTGGTGGTGACCACGCCGCAGGAAGTCGCCACCCTCGACGCACGCAAGGCCGTGCGGATGTTCGAGAAGGTCGACGTGCCGGTGCTTGGCCTGGTGGAGAACATGGCGGTCCACGTCTGCACGCATTGCGGGCATGCCGAGCACCTGTTCGGCGAGGGCGGCGGGGCACGGATGGCCGACACCTACGGCGTGCCCCTGCTGGGGTCGCTGCCGCTGGAGCGGGTGATCCGCGAGCAGGGGGACGTGGGCGTGCCGGTCGTGGCGTACGCGCCGGACTCGGCGACCGCGACGGCGTACCGCCACCTGGCCCGCAACGTCGCGGCACACCTCGCCGCGAGGCCGCGCGCGCCGGTCTCCATCGGCGCGTCGCTGCTGGGCTAGGGATGGGCAGGCCTTAAGATCCGTTCTTTTTCGGGGGAGGTTGGATGAGCATCAAGTCGGACCGCTGGATCCGCCGCATGGCCGAGTCGCAGGGAATGATCGAGCCGTTCGAGCCGGGGCAGGTCAAGCAGGCGGCCGATGGCCACCGGATCGTCAGCTACGGCACGTCCAGCTACGGCTACGACGTGCGCTGCTCGCGCGAGTTCAAGGTGTTCACCAACATCAACTCGACGATCGTCGACCCGAAGGCGTTCGACCCGGGCAGCTTCGTGGACGTCGATGCGGACGTCTGCATCATCCCGCCCAACTCGTTCGCGCTCGCGCGCACCGTCGAGTACTTCCGCATCCCGCGCGACACGCTGGTCGTGTGCCTGGGCAAGAGCACCTACGCGCGCTGCGGGATCATCGTCAACGTCACCCCGCTCGAGCCGGAATGGGAGGGGCACGTGACCCTGGAGTTCAGCAACACGACGCCGCTGCCCGCGCGCATCTATGCCAACGAAGGCGTGGCCCAGATGCTGTTCTTCCAGGCGGCCGCGGACGATGTCTGCGAGACGAGCTACAAGGACCGCGGCGGGAAGTACCAGGGGCAGCAGGGCGTCACGCTGCCGCGCACCTAGTCCCGCTGGTACGTGACGAAGAACCCCTGCAGGTCGCCGTTCTCGATGTACGGCTCGACGTCCTCCACCTTGTAGCCGTGCGCCGCGAACGCCGTGTGCGCCTTGGTCAGGTCGTTCGCGGCACCCTGGTTGCGGAAGCCCCAGCTGGCGTCGACCCAGATGGTCGTGGCCGGAAGGCCCCGGCGGGCGGCGTCGGCGGCGGCATCGGCCGGATCCTTGTCGAACAGGCCCGCACGGGCGGGCAGGGTGGCGCAGGCGAGGGCCAGCAACAGCGCGGATAGCAGGGTCTTCATCATCCGGTTCCCTAGTGTTCGGCGCCGGCGGCGATCCGCCGGTCGGTGGTGGTGGCGAGCGTCGTCCGCAGGGCGATGCGCAACGCTTCGGTGGTGAGCTCGAGCGACAGGCTCGCCGCGCCGGGGTGCCTGGCGGCATCGGCCGGTGCGTACGGGACGTGGACGAACCCGCCGCGCACCCGCGGCTTCCGCCGGAGTGCATGCATCAGGCCATAGAAGACGTGGTTGCAGACGTAGGTGCCTGCCGTCTGCGAGATGGTCGCGGGGATGCCGGCCTCGCGCAGTGCGACCAGGATCGACTTGATCGGCAAGGTGGCGAAGTAGGCGGCCGGACCGTCGGCGGCGATCGGCGCATCGACGGGCGAGGCGCCGGCGTTGTCGGGGATGCGTGCGTCGTCGACGTTGATCGCCACGCGCTCGATCGCGACGTGGGGCCGGCCCGCCGCGAGTCCGACGCAGACCACGGCGGACGGTTTCGCCTCGCGGATCGCCGAGCGCAACTCGCGCAGCGACCGGCCGAATTCCACCGACAGGCAGCGCGCCACCACGCGGTGGCCGCGGATGCGGGTGCCCTCGAGTGCGCGCACGGCCTCCCAGCTGGGATTCGAGCCATCGCCGCCGAACGGCGCGAAGCCCGTGAGCAGCACGGTGGGAGCAGGGGTCTTCGTCATCAGGGAAACGCCAGCCATGCCATCAGCACCAGGTTGACCGCCATCAACGGCAGCGCGGTCGCCACCTGCATCCGGATGACGCCATTGGGATCGTCGAGTTCCAGCAGCGCCGCCGGCACCAGGTTGAAGTTTGCCGCCATCGGCGTGAGCAGCGTGCCGCAGTATCCGGTCAGCATGCCGATCGCGCCGAGGATCGCCGGTTCCGCGCCGTGCTGCTGGACCAGGAGCGGCAGGCCGATGCCCGCGGTCATCACCGGGAACGCGGCGAACGCGTTGCCCATGATCACAGTGAACAGGACCATGCCGAGTCCGTAGGCGAGGACGCACGCGATGCGGCTGTCGGTCGGGATCACGCCGGCCACGAGTGTCGCGACGGCCTCGCCGACGCCGCTCGCCGCGAACACGCCGCCGAGCGTGGCCAGCACCAGCGGAAGCAGCGCGGCCCAGCCCATGGTGTCGAGCAGGCGCCGGCCCTCGGCGGGTGCGGCGGCCGCGGGCAGGCCGGTGACGCGCACGGCCGCGAGCGCGGCGATGACACTGGCCAGCGAAAGCCCGATCAGGGTCGCGCTGCCGGCGCCGAGCAGGGTGACGCCGCCGAAGGCCACGTACTCGCCGGCCATCGCGACGACGACCGTGATCGCGGGGATCAGCAGCGCCGGGAGGAACAACCGGTGGCCCAGGCGGGCCGCGGATGCGCGCCGTTCCTCCAGTGGCGCCTCGGCGATGTGTTCCCGCTTCATGCGCACGGCCAGCAGCGCGATCGCGATCAGTGCGGCGCCGGCCATCTGCGCAGGCAGCGGGTTGCCGGCGTCCCGCGCGGCCAGGATCCAGTCGCCGCCACCGAAGGTCAGCGCGATCAACGCCCAGAACGCCGCGTGCGACCAGCGCCGCTGGCGCGCATTGCACCAGGCGGCGTACAGCAGGAATGCCCCGAGAAGCCAGTAGAAGTAGGTGATCTCAAGCATGGGCGCGGGCCCTGCGCAGCGCGCGCTGGAACAGCGCGATGCGGATGGCGTGGATCACGAACGCGGCGATCGCGGTCGGGAGCGCCCACAGCGCGATCTGCAGCGGCTCGAGCACGATGCCGTTCTCCGCGTAGAAGCCCTGGATCAGCAGCACCGCGCCGATCGCGACGAAGACGTCCTCGCCGAAGAACAGGCCGACGTTGTCGGTGGCCGCGTCCATCGCCAGGATCCGCTGGCGCTCCGGTTCGCTCACCTTGCCGACGGTCTTCTCGGCGGCCGCCTCGCTCATCGGCGCCAGCAACGGCCGCACGGTCTGCGCATGGCCGCCGACGTGGGTCAGCCCCACCATGCTCAGCAACTGGCGCAGCCCGAGGTAGCTGGTGAGCAGGCGCCCGAGGGTCATGCCCCGCATCCCGAGGATCCAGTTGTGCACGTGCTCGCGCAGGCCCGCGCGCTCGAGCAGGCCGATGGCGGGCAGGGTGAGCAGGTAGAGCAGCAGCGCGCGATTGCCGACGAAGCTCCCGCCCAGCAGGGCCAGCAGTTCCGGTGGCGCCATGCCGGCAAGGAGGCCGCTGGCCAGTCCTGCCACCACGACGACGAGGACCGGGTTGTAGCGCAGCACGAAGCCGGCGATCACGATCGCGATGCCGAGCAGCGGCCAGTAGTTGATGGCGTCGGTCAACGCAGTGCCTCCACGGTGATGCCTTCGGATTCCAGGATGATCCGCAGCTGCCGGGCGAATGCGGCTGCATCGGGGCGGTCACCGTGCAGGCACAGGGTGTCCGCATGCAAGGGCACCCGGGTCCCGTCGCGCGCAAGGACGATGCCGTCACGGACCAGGCGGCGCACCTGGGCGAGGGCCTCGTCGATTCCCTCGAGGACCGCGCCGGGCGTGCCCCGCGGCGCCAGGCGGCCATCGGCGTCGTAGGCGCGTTCGGCGAAGGCTTCGCTCGCGACACGCAGCCCGGCAGCTTCCCCGGCGCGCAGGGATTCCGAGCCGGCCAGCCCGACCAGCCGCAAGGTGGCGTCGAACGCGTGGACCGATTGCGCGACCACGTTTGCAACTTCGCGGTCGCGCGCGGCCAGGTTGTACAGCGCGCCATGCGGCTTGACGTGGCACAGGCGCACGCCTTCGGCTTCGGCGAGCGCGCCGATGCGACACAGTTGCGTGGCAAGCAGCTGGCGAAGTTCGTCCGCCGACAGCGCGAGTTCGCGGCGGCCGAAGTGCCCACGGTCCGCGTAACCGGGGTGCGCCCCCGCCGCGACGCCGTGCGCGCGGCACAGCCGCAGGGTCGCGCGCATGGTGTCGTCGTCGCCGGCATGCGCGCCGCACGCGATGCTGGCCGACGTGATCCACGGGACGATCGCGGCGTCGTCGCCGCAGCCTTCGCCCAGGTCGCAGTTGAAGTCGATGCGCGGCATCAGCGCCAGTCCCTGGCGGCGATGGCGGTCGCGATGCGCGCGAGGCGGTTTGCCTGCTCGCGGCGCAGGCGGTGCGCTTCGGCGGCCGTGCAGGGCGTGAACCGCACGGTGTCGCCGGGGCGCAGCTGCGCGAGTCGTGGTGCGTCGCAGCCGATCGCATGGCCGATGCGCGGATATCCGCCGTGGCTCTGCGCATCGGCCAGCAGCAGGATCGGCTGGCCGTCGGCCGGCAGCTGCACGGTGCCGGGCGCGACCGGTTCGGTGATCCGTTGCGGGGATGTCGCGGCTGCCGGTGCGAGCGAGATGCCGGGGCCCTCCAGCCGCACGCCCTGCCGGTTGCTGGCCGCGGCGACGCGCCACGGCGTGGCGCACAACGCATCCGCGGGCGTGGTGGCGTCATGGCCCGGCAGGATGCGGACGACGACCGGTGCGGTGAAGTCCAGGTCCGGCGCAGGGTCGATCCACCAGGGTGCGATGCGCAGGCCCCGTCCCGTGGGCGGCGTTGCACGGCCGACCGGCAGCCGGTCTCCACGCGCCAGTGCCCGGCCGCGCAGGCCGCCGAAGCCGCCGCGAAGATCCGTGCTGCCGCTGCCCAGGACCCGGGGCACGGACCAGCCACCGGCGATGGCGAGCGTGATGCGCGCGCCTGCCACGCAGCGCCCGAGATGCAGCTCGCAGCCTTCAGGCACGTCCACGGGCCGCCAGCCGGGGATCGGCGTGTCGCCGACCCGCGCGGACGACGTGGCGCCGCACAGGGCGA
>CAMPJU010000043.1 GCA_946886995.1 uncultured Lysobacteraceae bacterium | reverse complement strand
AGCTGACGCCGCCCAAGCCGACGCCGATCCCGCCGCCGCCGGATCCGCCGCCGGTGGTCTTCGACGAGCCGTCGCCGGTCGACACGCCCGCGCCGCCGCCGGCCCCGCCGTCGCCGCCCGCCCCGGCCGTGAACATCGGTTCGAGCGTCGACCCGTCGTCGATGAACATGAACCCGCCGGAGTATCCGCGCGAGGCCATGCGTTCGGGCATCGAAGGCACCGTGGTGCTGCTGGTCGACATCGACGCACGGGGCAATGTCCTGGACGTCCGGGTCGAGCGTTCCAGCCGCAACCGCGACATGGATCGCAGTGCCGTGCGGGCCGCCCGAGGCTGGCGCTTCAACCCGGCCGTCGAGAATGGCGTCCCGGTGGCCAGCACCGTCCGAGTTCCCGTCGATTTCTCTCTCAACTGACCCCCGGGCCAGTCGAGCGTCTTGTTGCAACACCGTTAGCTAAAAACTCCTTCCACGACTCTCAAAGGTAAGCGTCATGCTGCAGGAAACCACTACTGCCCCGACCGGAGCCGCCGGCAACAACGCCGAAGCTCTCCAGCAGATGGGCTTCGCGGACATGGTCCAGCACATGGACATGCTGGGCTGGGTGGTGCTTATCACCCTCGTGCTCATGTCCCTGATGTCCGTCTACTGGCTCATCGTCAACTTCATCAAGAACATGCGCATGCGTGGCCGTGCCGACCGCGTGGTCAGCACGTTCTGGGAAACGAACAACGCGCAGGATGCGATCCGCTACATGGAAGAGCAGCCCAAGAGCGAGCCGTTCTCCAAGATCGCGCTCGATGCGGCCCAGGCCGCGGCGCACCACCAGCGCCACGAGGGCTCGCGCCTGGTCGAGTCGCTGAACCGCTCCGAGTTCGTCGACCGCGCGCTGCGCCAGGCCGTCACCCGTGAGTCGATGAACCTCGAGAACGGCCTGACCGTGCTCGCCACCGTCGGTTCGACCGCGCCGTTCGTCGGCCTGCTCGGCACCGTGTGGGGCATCTACCGCGCCCTGATCCGCATCGGCGCCAGCGGCAACGCGTCCATCGGCGCGGTCGCGGGCCCGGTCGGCGAGGCGCTGATCATGACCGCCATCGGCCTGTTCGTCGCGATCCCGGCCGTGCTGGGCTACAACTTCTTCGTGCGCATGAACCGCGTGACGAACAACAAGTTCGACACGTTCGCCCACGACCTGCACGACTTCTTCGCCACCGGCTCGCGCGTCGGCGAAGTGCCGACCAAGCGCTGATCAGCGAACGACTGACGGAGTCCCCCAATGGCCTTCAGTACTAACTCCGATGCCGGCGGGCCGATGGCCACCATCAACGTCGTCCCGCTGGTCGACGTGATGTTGGTCCTGCTGATCATCTTCATGGTGACCACGCCGCTGATGCAGCACCTGGTGGAGGTCGAGCTGCCCGAGGCGACCATCATCGAGCCGGACGACGAGCCACCTCCGGTCCCACCGGTCACCGTCGCGGTGACCCAGGACGGCCGGCTCTTCTGGAACGATGAGCCGGTCAGCCGGGAGCTGCTCGAGAGCCGCTTGTCGGTCGAGGCCCAGAAGGTGCCGCAGCCCGGCATCCAGGTGCGCGGCGACAAGACCACCAAGTACAGCGTGGTGAACGACGTGGTGCAGATCGCCCAGCGCCAGGGCATGCGCAAGGTCGGCTTCATCTCGCTGCAGGAAAACTGAGCCCGGAAGGGCCAAGGACCGAACATGGCTTTCAGCACCAATTCCGGCAGCGGCCCGATGGCCGAGATCAACATCATTCCGCTCGCGGACGTGATGCTGGTCCTGCTGATCATCTTCATGGTGACGGCACCGCCGACCACCTACGAGATCTCGGTGGACCTGCCGCAACGCTCCACCCAGCCGCCACCGCCGTCCCAGCCCAAGGATCCGATCCGGGTGCGCATCGACGCCTCCGGCCAGGTGTACTGGAACGGGACCAGCTACGCGATCCCGCAGTTGCAGCCGATGATGGTCGAGGTCGTGCAGCAGGACCCGACCAACCAGCCGACGCTCGAGATCGACACCGATCCGAACGCCGACTACGGCGTGCTCGCCCGGGTGCTGGCGGCAGCCAAGAATGCGCGGATGGTGAAAATCGGCTTCGTCCAGGCCGACTGATCCACCCGCCGGACGCCTACAGAGTCGTTGACGCCGCCCCCGGGCGGCGTTTTTTTTGGTCCGCGATAATGTCCGTTCAGTCGCTGCCCCCCAAGCTGTCCGGTTCATGACCGCCGACCCCGCCCCCACCGTCCAGCTGTCCGGCGTCCGCCTCGAGCGCGGCGGGCGGGTGGTGCTGCGCGACATCGACCTGCTCGTGCCGCGGGGCAGCATCACCGCGGTGCTCGGCCCCTCGGGCAGCGGCAAGTCCACGTTGCTGGCGGCCCTCACCGGTGAGCTGGAGCCCGCGGCCGGCGAGGTGCGGCTTTTCGGTGAACCGCTGCCGCGTCGCCGTCGCCAGCTGCTGGAAACACGCAAGCAGATCGGCGTCCTGCTCCAGGGCAACGGCCTGCTCACCGACCTCACCGCGGGCGAGAACATCGCGCTGCCGCTGCGTGCGCACACGCGCCTGCCGGAGCCGGTGCTGCGCCGGCTGGTGCTGCTCAAGCTGCATGCGGTCGGCCTGCGCGGCGCGGTCGACCTGTTCCCGCGCGAGCTGTCCGGCGGCATGGCGCGCCGGGTCGCGCTGGCGCGCGCACTGGCGCTCGATCCTCCGCTGATGATCTACGACGAACCCCTGACCGGGCTCGACCCGATCGCCTCGGGCGTGATCATGGACCTGATCCACCGCCTCAACCGCACGCTCGGCCTGACCAGCATCATCGTCACCCACCACGTGCACGAGACGCTGCCGGTCGCCGATCGCGCGATCGTGATCGCCGACGGGCGGATCGCGTTTTCCGGCACCCCGGACAGCCTGCAGGCGAGCAGCGATCCGCTGCTGCGGCAGTTCCTGGAAGGTCGTGCCGACGGTCCGATCGCATTCGACATGGGCGCCGGGATGGCGCGGACGGAAGCAGCGTGAGTGCAACGTCGCAAAGTGCGTTCGTGGAGTCGGTCCGTTCCGTCGGACGCGGCGGGCTGTTCGCGCTGTCGGTGCTGCGTGCCTCGCGCCCGACCGCCACGTTCTGGCGCGAGCTGGTGCGCGAGATCTACAAGATCGGTGCGCGCAGCCTGCCGATCATCGCGGTCGGTGGCGCCTTCGTCGGCCTGTCGGTCACGCTGCTCGGGTACCGCGCGCTGGAAACCTATGGCGCCGCCAACCAGATCAGTGCGCTGGTCGGCCTTGGCCTGTATCGCGAGCTGGCGCCGGTGCTCACCGCGCTGCTGTTCATCGGTCGCGCCGGCAGTTCGATCGCCGCCGAGCTCGGACTGATGCGCGCCACCGACCAGATCACCGCGCTCGGCCTGATGGCGGTGGATCCGGTGGAGCGTGCGGTCGCGCCGCGCTTCTGGGCCGCCGTCATCACCATGCCGTTGCTGACCGGCTTCTTCTGCAGCCTGGGCATCACCGCCAGCTACTTCGAGGCGGTGCACGTGATCGGCATCGACGCCGGCACCTACTGGCAGGTGCTCAAGGACGCGGTGGATTTCCGGGACGACTTCCTGGTCGCATTCCAGAAGTCCGCGGTGTTCGGCGGGGTCGCGGCCCTGGTCGCGTCGTACGTCGGCTACCACGCCGAACCGACCATCGAGGGCACTTCGGTCGCGACGACCCGCGCGGTCGTCAACGCCTCCTTGCTGGTGCTGATGTTCAACTTCGCCATGTCGGCGCTCCTGTTCTAGCCGGTGCTTCAAGAAAGGGATTCCCCATGAACGTTCGCGCTCCCCGCATCGAGTTCGCCGTCGGCGCCTTCCTCCTGCTGGCGCTCGCGTCGCTGCTGGTGCTGGCCATCGCCTCGACCAACGGCGGCTTCGCCTTCAAGCCGGACAGCTACGAGATCAAGGCGCGCTTCAGCGGCATCGGCCAGCTGCGCGCACAGGCGCCGGTGAAGATCGGTGGCGTCACGGTCGGCCGCGTCTCGGACATCGGGCTGGACCCGGTCCGCTTCGATTCAGTCGTGACCCTGGCCATCGACGACGACTATCGCGACCTGCCGGCCGACACCTCGGCGGCGATCCTCACCAGCGGCCTGCTGGGCGAGAGCTACGTCGACCTGCAGCCCGGCGGTGACCCGATGCCGCTGGCGCCGGGCGACGAGATCGTGCTCACGCAATCGGCCGTCGACCTGATGCAGCTCGTCGGCAAGTACATGTTCAGCGGCGGTGGCGACAATGCCCCTGCCGACGCGGCGCCGGCTGATCCCTACGCCGAGCCCGCCACCCCACCGTCCCCCACGGAAGAAATGCCATGAATACCCTGAAGCGTTCCACCCTGCCGTTGCTGCTCGGCGCCGCGCTCCTCGCGCCGGTGGCGCTGCTGGTCCCGGCCGCCCCGGTCCAGGCCGCCACCACCCAGGGCGCGCCCAGCCAGCTGGTGCTCGAGAACAGCACCCGCGTGCTGCGCACCCTGGAGTCGCGCCGTGCCGAGTTCGCGAAGGATCGCGGCGCGCTCGACGCCTTCATCTCCACCGAGTTCAACAAGATGTTCGACCGCGATTACGCGGCGCGCCTGGTGCTGGGCCGGCATGCCCGCGGCGCCGACGCGGCCGACATCGCGTTGTTCGCCGACGCATTGGCCGACAGCCTGACCTCGCGCTACGGCTCCTCGCTCGTCAGCTTCGACAGCGGGCTGAAGGTGCGCGTGAAGTCCGAGGCCCCGCTGCGGGGCGGCGCCATCGTGCGCGTGTCCAGCGAGTTCATCCGCAACAACGGCGACACCGTCCCGGTCGACTACCTGATGCACAAGGTCGGCAGCCAGTGGAAGGTCTTCGACGTGATGGTCGAGGGCGTGTCGTTCGTGCAGACGTTCCGCAACCAGTTCGACCAGCCGTTGTCGCGCAAGGGCATCCGCGCGGTGGCCGCCGACCTCAGCGCCGGCAAGCTGAGCGCCGACGCCGGCTGATGGCCCACGCGCCCGTGACAGGCGGCGGAAGCGCCGCCCGCGTGCGCCGGGAAGGCGAAGCGCTCGCCTTCACCGGACCGCTGGAGTGCGCCGCCGTCGCCGGGCTGTGGACGGCGGCGCTGCCGTTGCTGGAGGGTGCCAGGGTGATCGACCTGGGCGCGGTTCCACACGTCGACAGCGCCGGCCTGGCCCTGCTTGCCGAGTTGCAGGCGCGCGCCGGCCACCGGCTGGTCGTGCGCGGCGAGCTGGATGGCCTGCCGGGACTGCGCGCTGCGTATCGACTGGACGATGCACTGCAGCCGGCCTGACGGCACCTGTAAAATTCCACGATGCGCCTGATGCCCCCCGCCATCGCACGCCCTGCCTTCGCGTGCGCGTTGCTGCTGCTGTCCGCCTGCGCGTCCCGTCCGGTGGCCGAGGCGCCGGCCGTCGTCGAACCGACTCCCGCCGCGCAACCGGGCACCTCCGACTCCGCCGTGGGCACGTACGTCGTCGTTGCGGACGCGCCGCCGGACACGCCCGCCGCAGAGGTCGTCACGGCGACCGACGCGACCGCGGAAGCGCCCCCCGCGCCCACCCAGGCCGAACTCGACTTCGCAGCGCTGTACGGCGGTGACGTCTACGATCCCGTCGCGGATCCGACACTGCCCGCGCCCGCGCAGCTGCCCGTGTCCTACGACCCGTGGGAAGGCTTCAACCGCCGGATGCACGCGGTCAACACCGTGATCGACACTCGCATCGCGCGCCCGCTGGCCAATGCCTACATGGAGGTCGTCCCGCGTCCGATCCGGCTGGGCGTCGGCAATTTCTTCCGCAACCTAGGCCAGCCGGTCAGCGCGATCAACGCGCTGCTGCAGGGCAAGCCGAAGCAGGCCGGGCAGGGCATGGCGCGGTTCCTGCTCAACACCACCGTCGGCGTCGCCGGCATCTTCGACCCCGCCACAGAAGTCGGCCTGCCGCTGCGCACCGAGGACTTCGGGCAGACGCTTGGCGTCTGGGGCTGGGAAACCTCGCGTTACGTGGAACTTCCGTTGTTCGGCCCGCGCACCGTGCGCGACGTGCTCGGCCTGTTCGCCGACGCGCCGTTGGCGCCGCTGCGCCAGGTCGAGGAAGACAAGGTGCGCGTGTTCATGCAGGGCCTGCAGCTGGTCGACGTGCGCACCCAGCTGCTCGCGCTCGACAGCATGCTCGAAGGCGCGCCGGACGAGTACGCGCTGCTGCGCGACGCGTGGCTGCAGCGCCGGAACTACCAGATCCACGGAGACAGGGCCGCGGCGGACGACGATTCGTTGCCGGATTACCTGCGCGAGGAGCAGCTGCCGACGGTGCCCGTCGACGCGATGCCCGTGCTGCCTGAAGGCGGTTGAGCAACGACCGCGGCTAGGCCTCGTCGTCTGCTTCGTCTGTCTCGATGCCGAGCAGGCCCTGGCTGTCCGCCACCGGCAAGGCTTCCACGTCCCGCAACTTCCGTGTCAGCACCCGGCTGCGCCGGCTGGTGTCCTCGATCTTGTTGCTGGCTTCCTGCAGCTTCTTCTGCACCGAGTCGAGCGCGCCGCCGAACTTGGCGAACTCCGTCTTGACCGCGCCGAGCGTGCGCCAGACCTCGCTGCTGCGCTCCTGGATGGCCAGCGTGCGGAAGCCCATCTGGAAGCTGGTCATCAGTGCCAGCAACGTGGTCGGCCCGGCGATCGCGACCTTGCATTCGCGCTGGATGCCATCCACCAGGCCGGGGCGGCGCAGCACCTCGGCGTACAGGCCTTCGGTGGGCAGGAACAGGATCGCGAACTCGGTGGTGTGCGGCGCGCCGACGTACTTGTCGCAGATGCGCTTCGCCTCCATGCGCACGCGGCGCTCGAGCGCATCGCCGGCGGCGCGTGCCGCGTCGGGGTCGCTGCGCTCCTGCGCGTCGAGCAACCGCTCGTAGTCCTCGCGCGGGAACTTGGCATCGATCGGCAGCCACACCGGCGCCTCGCCCGATGAACCGGGGAAGCGCACCGCGAACTCCACCCGCTCGCTGCTGCCGGGGATCGTGGCGACATTCGATGCGAACTGGTCCGGCGCCAGCACCTGCTCGAGCAGGCCCGCCAGCTGGACCTCGCCGAACACGCCACGCGACTTCACGTTGGTCAGCACCCGCTGCAACCCGCCGACGTCCTGCGCCAGCTTGTTCATGTCGCCCAGGCCCTGGTGCACCTTGGCCAGCATGGTGGCGACGTTGCCGAAGCTCTCCGTCAGGCGCGTCTCCAGGGTGGCGTGGAGCTTCTCGTCCACCGTGGCGCGCATCTGCTCGAGCTTCTGGGCGTTGTCGGCCTGCAGCGACTTGAGCTGGCGCTCCAGGGTCTCGGCGAGCACCCGCTGCTGCTCGGCGGCTTCTGCGCGCCCCCGGCGCTGCTCGTCGCCCAGCTGGGTCCGCAGGTCCTCGAGGCGCTTCCCGAACCCCTCGATCCGGCGTTCCTGATGGGTGGAGAAGCTGTCGAGCTGCTGCCGGAGCTCGGACCGGCCGGCCTGCTGTTCGTCGCGGAGGGCGCGTTCGATGCCCTCGCGAAAGCCGGCCAGCGCGGCGTCGGGGCGGCGGCGGAGCAACAGGACGAGCAGGGCGGCGACGCCCAGCAGCGACAGGCAAACGACGAGAAGGAGTGCTGAGGTCAGATCCATCGATATCCAGTCTAGCGGCCACCGTCTCACGGGCGGCGACCCGGCGTTGCCGCATGATCAACCTATCGGTTGACACAGAAAAAATCAATCGATAAATTGAAAACGGATAAATCAACCAACGGATTGAACATGCTCACCCCGATCCGGGTACCCGACCAGTTGGGCCCGCTGTTGCGGGCCACCCGCCTGCAGCTCGGATGGACGCAGTCCGACGTGGCGCAACGCATGGGCGTGACCGTGCAGGCAATCTCGAAGCTCGAATCCAACGCCAGTCGCGCGTCGTTCGAGCGGATCCATCGGCTGTGCCTGGTGCTCGGCGTGGAGGTGGGCCTGCAGCCGCGGACCGCCGTCGCAGACGCGGAGTGGTGAGGTGCCGACGCTGGACATCTGGATGAACGGGCTGCTGGTCGGGCACTGGACCCGGCAGGCGGGCAGCGATCGGCTGACGTACCGGCGCGAGTGGATCGACTCGCCGCAGGGCCGCCCCATCTCGCTGTCCCTTCCGTACCCGCGCACCGCCGCCGGCGACGCCTCGATCCGTTCTCCTGCGGTCGGCGCATTCTTCGACAACCTGCTGCCTGACAACGACCGCATCCTGCAGCGGATCCGCGACCGGCACCGGCTCCGCAGCACCCGGGCATTCGACCTGCTGGCCGCCATCGGCCGGGATTGCGCGGGCGCGCTGCAACTCGTGCCCGAAGGCGACGAGCCTGGAAACCACCGGGGGATCGAAGGGCGTGAACTCGACGAGGCCGGTGTCGCCGACGTGCTCCGTCGCGCGACGCTCGACCGGCTGCCGGTGCAGGGGGATCAGGACGCTCTACGCATCTCCATCGCCGGCGCGCAGGAAAAGACCGCCCTGCTGTGGCACGACGGGAGGTGGCATGTTCCCGCCGGCGCAACGCCGAGCACCCATATCCTCAAACTGCCGCTGGGCCTCGTCGGCAACATGCGCGCCGACCTGTCGTCATCGGTCGAACTCGAATGGCTCTGCCTCAAGATCGCGCGCGGGTTCGGACTGCCGGTCGCCAACGCGGAGATCGGACGGTTCGAGGACCAGAAGGCCCTCGTCGTCGAACGCTTCGACCGACGGCTCTCCGATGACGGTTCCTGGTACATCCGGATTCCGCAGGAGGACATGTGCCAGGCGCACGGCGTGCCGGCGAGCCTGCGCTACGAAGCCGATGGCGGCCCCGGCATCCGCGACATCATGGCGCTGCTGCGCGGATCGACCCGGGCGACCGCGGACCGCATGACGTTCTTCCGGGCGCAGGTGCTCTACTG
>CAMPJU010000042.1 GCA_946886995.1 uncultured Lysobacteraceae bacterium | reverse complement strand
CTGCTCGCCGGCGCGGCGGGGGCCGGGCGGCCGTTATACGAGTTCCAGGAGGACGAGGACGGCGACATCGGTCCGCACGTGCGCGCGCCGCTGGAGCCGGCGCAGGCGCGCGACGCGCTGCGCCTGCTGCTTGCGCTGCGGGCCCGCGGGCTGCGCGAACCCTTGCCCTTCGCGCCGCGCAGCGGCTGGAAGTTCCACACCGCCAGGACCGTGGAAGCCGGCGCGCGGGCGGCAGCCGCGCAGTGGCGCGGCAGCGAACGGCAATGGGGCGAGGGCACGGAGCCGGCCTGCGAACTCGCGCTGCGCGCGCGCGACCCCTTCGCGGACCATGCTTCGCTGCGGGACTTCGCCGCCGTCACGACCGCCGTGTTCGCCGCCGTGTGCAACGGCATCTCGCTGCCGCCGGCACTGGACGACGACGCGCTGGCGCGGGTGCCGCTGGGCGAGGACGACGGGGCATGACCGCCGCGCCCGCCATGGATCCCTGGCTGGATCTGCCGCTGGACGGCGTGCGCCTGGTCGAGGCGTCGGCCGGCACCGGCAAGACGTTCACGCTCGCCACGCTGGTCACGCGACTGGTGGTCGAGCGCGACCTGCGCGTCGGCCAGGTGCTGGCGGTGACGTTCACCGAGGCGGCGACGCAGGAGTTGCGCAGGCGCATCCGCGACCGTCTGATGCTCGCGCTGGCCCTGCTCGATGCGCCGGACGGCAACGACACCGGCGATGCGGAGGCGGCGCTGACGCGCGACATCCTGCTCGCCCATCGCGCGCGCAGCGACGAGTCACCCGCGGCGTTGCGCCGCCGGCTGCGGCAGGCTGCCATGGACATCGACCTGGCGGCGATCTTCACCATCCACGGCTTCTGCGCGCGCGTGTTGCGCGAGCACGCGCTGGAGGGCGGCCAGGGGTTCGACCAACCGGTGCTGCTCGCCAACGACCGCGCGTTGCGCGACGAGCTCGCCGCCGACCTGTGGCGCCATCACGGCCGCGACGCGGCGGGCGCGGAGGACCTGGCCGCGCTGTGGAAGGGAGGCCCGGAGGCGCTCGCCGAAGATCTTCGGCTCCTCCTGCGTGAACCCGACCTGCTGCCGGCCCCGGCGCCGCTGGCGGAGGATCCGATGCCCGTGCTGCTTGGCACGGGTCGCGCGCTGGCGGACGGCTTCCGCGTGCACGGCGCGGCGTTCCTCGGGGCGCTGCTGGATGCGCTCGATCGCAAGGTCCTCAACGGGAGCAGCTACAAGGCCGACTGGCTCCAGCGGCTGTGGCGCGACCTGGCCGCGTGGTGCGAAGCCGGCGACCCCGCCGCGCCGCTGGACGCCAAGGTCGACCGCCTCACCGAGGACGCGTTGCGCGGCAAGACCAACCAGGCGCACGTCGGCAGCACGCCGGGTTCGCCGCTGTGCGGGCTGATCCAGGCCCATCTCCAGGCCCTGCGCGACTGCGAGTCGTATCGTGCGCAGCGCCGCGTGGCGCGGCTGCACCAGGTGAGGGCCGACGCCCGCGAGCGCCTTGCGGAACTGAAGCAGCAGCGTCGCGTGATGACGTACGACGACCTGATCGACGGGGTCGCCGACGCCCTCGACGGCCCGCGTGGCGCGGCACTCGTGCAGGCCCTGCGCCGACAGTACGCCGTCGCCCTTGTGGACGAGTTCCAGGACACGGACGCGCGCCAGTGGAAGATCTTCGACCGCGTGTTCGGCGCCGCGGGCGGGTCGCCCGCGCTGTTCCTGGTCGGCGATCCGAAGCAGGCCATCTACGGGTTCCGCGGCGGCGACGTGCATACCTACCTGCGTGCCAGCGACGCAGCGACGCGTGCACCGCCGCTGGACCGCAACTTCCGTTCGCGGCCGGCGCTGCTGGCGGCGATCGCGACGCTGTACGAACGCGCCGGCCCCCGGGCGTTCGTCGACGAGCGGATCGCGTTCCATGCCGTCGCCGCGGGCGGCACGCGCGGCGACGACAGCTTCCTTCGCGATGGCAGGGCTGCGCCCGCGCTCACCGTCTGGCGCGACCCGACCACGCCGCCGCCGGACGCCAAGGGCGCGGTGAAGGCCTGGCGCGCGGAGGAGTCGCGCGTGCATTGCACCGACGCCTGCGTCGCGGCCATCCACGCGGTGCTTGCCGAAGGCCGCGCGGGCAAGGCGCTGGTCGATGGCCGTCCGGTGCAGCCGGGCGACATCGCGGTCCTGGTGCGGACCCACCGCGAGGCCACGCGCATCCAGCAGGCGCTGGGTGCGGTCGGCATCCCCGCGGTGGCGGCCGGGAAGCAGAGCCTGTTCGCGACGCCGGAGGCGCGCGAGCTGTACGTGCTGCTGCTGGCCCTGTTGCATGGCGGCGACGACGGGCGCCTGCGCGCGGCGCTGTGCACGGTGCTGGTCGGGCTGGATGCCGCCGGCGTGGATGCGCTCGATGCCGGTGGCGGCGACTGGCAGCACCGCGCCCTGGCCTGGCGCGAGCGCCTGGCGCGCGGTGGTCCGCTGGCGCTGGTCGGCGACCTGTGCGCCGGGCAGGCACCGCGGCTGCTCGGGCTGGTGGACGGCGAGCGGCGGGTGGGCAATTACCTGCAACTGGCCGAGGCGCTGCAAGGCGCGCAGACGCTCGCGCTCGGCACGGCGGGGCTGGTCGACTGGCTCGGGCAGCGCATCGCCCAGGCCGACCCCGACGACGAGGAACAGCTGCTGCGCCTGGAGTCCGATGCCCGGCGCGTGCAGATCGTGACGCTGCACAAGAGCAAGGGCCTGGAGTACCCGCTCGTGTTCCTGCCATTCGCGGGCATCGGCCGTCCCGAACCGTCGCCCGGGCGCCTGTGCGTGGCGCACGCCGCCGGCGACCGCCGGCTGTACTGGAACGCGGAGCTCGACGACATGTCCCGCGAAGCGACGAAGCGGGCGTGGAAAGCGGAACAGCAGGCCGAGGACGCCCGCCTGCTGTACGTCGGGCTGACGCGCGCGCGTCATGCGCTCTGGGTCGCGACCGGACGCTTCTACCGCCACGACGTCACCGCGCTCGGGCAGATGGTGGGGGACGGCGTCGCGTTCGCGGACGATGCGGCCATTGTCGTGGACAGTGCATTGCCGCCCACCGGCCTGCCGCGGCTGCCCCCGGAGGACGATGCGCCGGTGCCCGCGCCGGCGGTGGCCACGCGCGAGATCCCGCGCGACTGGTGGGTCCACAGCTTCTCCGCGCTGTCGCGCGCCGACGCCGGCCACGACGCCTCCACCGCCGCCACGCTGCCGGCGCCGGGCGGTCGCGACGAGACCGGACCGACGGCCGACGGCGACGCGCCGCCCGGCGACGCCGTCGACCCGCGCCTGACCGGCCCGCGCTTCGGCGTCGCGCTGCACGGCGCGCTCGAGCACGCGGACTTCGGGGCCTGGCGCGACTGGCGCGCGGGCGAGGGGGCGCCGGCCGGCGAAGCGGCGCATATCACCGCGGCGCTGGCGGCCGAGGGTTACGCCGGCGACGTGCTGGCGGACGGCGTGGTGCTGGCCACGCAACTCGTCGGCCGTACGCTGCAGGTGCGACTGCCGGAAGGCGTGCGCCTGTGCGAGCTGCCCGCAGGCGAGCGGCGGGCCGAGATGGAGTTCCAGTTCTCGCTGCGGCCGACGCGGGTGGACGCGCTGCTGGCGCTGCTGCATGCGCACGACGTCGTGCCCGACCGGCGCGGCTTCGGGTTCCTGCAGCGGCTGGAGGGGCTGATGACCGGCCTGGTGGACCTGGTCTACCGGTACGAAGGGCGCTGGTACGTGCTCGACTACAAGTCCAACCGGTTGCCGCGCTACGACGCCGACGCGCTCGCCGAGGCCATGCGGCACAGCGAGTACGACCTGCAGGCGCTGGTCTACACCGTCGCGCTGCACCGCTGGCTGCGCTTCCGCCTGGGCGATGCCTACGACTACGCGCGCGACTTCGGTGGCATCCGCTACGTGTTCAGTCGCGGTGTCGACCTGGACGCCTCCGCCGATGGGGCAGCGCCCGCGGGCGTGCATGCGCGCCGGTACGAACCGGCACTGGTGCACGCGCTCGATGCGCTGTTCGCAGGGAGCGCGGAATGAGTGCGACCCCGCTGCTGGACGCCGCGTGGCGCACGGGCGCGTTGCGCGCGATCGACCATGCGCTGGCGCAGAGCCTGCGCCGGCTGGATCCCGCCACGCCGGACGCGGTGCTCGCCGCCGCGGCGCTTGCCTCGCTCGCGGTGGCCCACGGCCATGCCGCGTTTGACCTGGCCGCGCCGGACACCCTGCTCGGCGATGGCCACGGAATCCCATGGCCGGATGCGGCCGCATGGCGGCGCGCCCTCGAGGTGTCGCGCTGGGTGGCCACGCCTGCCACCGGGGACGAACCGGCGGCACCGGGGCATCCGCTGGTGCTCGAGGTTGCGCCCGGCGCCCCGGCACTGCTCTACCTGCGGCGCTACCGGGAGTACGAACGGCGCGTCGCAGACGGCTTGCAACGGTTGGCGCGGTCGGCGTCGGCGGCCGGCGGCGTGGACCTGGTCACCGGCGGTCCGGGCACGGGCAAGACCACCGCGATCGCGCGCGCGCTGGTCGCGCTGGTGGAGGCGGCGCGGAGGGACGGCCGCAGCGACCCGCGGATCGCGCTGGCTGCGCCAACGGGTCGCGCCGCCGAGCGCATGGCCGAGAGCGTGCGCGGCGCGTTGGCGCTGCTTGCCGGCGAAGGCACCGACGCCGGCGTGCTCGACGCGCTGCCCACCACCGGCAGCACGCTGCATCGCCTGCTCGGCACGATCCCGGACAGCCCGCGGTTCCGGCACGACGCGGACAACCCGCTGCCGTTCGACGTCGTGGTCGTGGACGAGGCGTCGATGATCGACCTGCCGCTGATGGCCAAGCTGCTGGATGCCGTGCCCGACGGCGCGCGCCTGGTCCTGCTGGGCGATCCGGACCAGCTCCCGTCGGTCGAGGCGGGAGACGTGCTCAGCGCCATCATCCGCGGCGCTGACGCGGACGGCGGCTGCCTGCCGGCGAAGCGCACGCACCTCACGCGTGCCTGGCGCCAGGACGATGCACTGCAACTGGCTCCGCTCGCCGGCGCCGTGCGCGACGGCCAGGCCGACACCGCACTGTCGCTGCTGCGCGGCGGCACGCTGTCCGGCGTGCACTTCCATGAGGACATGGCCGACCCGCTGCGCGACCACGGCGAGCGGCTGCTCGCGCATTGGCGCGCGCTCGTGGATGCCGCGACGCCGGCGGAAGCGCTCGCGATGGCGTCGCGCCTGCGCCTGCTCACCGCCGTGCGCGACGGGCCCCAGGGTGCCCGCACGCTCAACCGCCGGATCGAGGGGATGCTCGGCGGCGCCGGGCATTTCCACGGCCGCCTGCTGATGATCACCGAGAACAGCTACCGCCACCGGTTGTTCAACGGCGACATCGGCATCTGCTTCCGTGACGGTGCGGGCGCCGTGCTCGCCTGGTTCCCCGGTGATTCGCCGGGTTCGCCGCGGCCGTTCCATCCCGCCGCCCTGCCCGCGCACGACAGCGCGTTCGCCATGACCGTGCACAAGGCGCAGGGCTCGGAGTTCGACGAGGCCTGGCTGCTGCTGCCGGCGCACGACAGCCGCGTGCTCTCGCGCGAGCTGGTGTACACCGGGATGACCCGCGCGCGCCGCACGCTGCACGTTGCCGCCGACGCCGGCGTGCTGGCGACGGCGCTCGCGCGGCACGCCGGCCGCTGGTCCGGACTGGCCTGGCGGCTGGGCCGGCCGTGAGCCCTTACATCATCGCCAGCTCGGTGTTGCTCAGCGTCCGCTTGTAGAGGTCGCGCAACGCCACCTTGCGCTCCAGGTCGGAGATGATGTGGCCGCTGAAATCGGCGCCGGTCAGTTCCTCGGCCATGTTGATGCCGCCGGGCGTGTCCACGTTGATCTCCATCATCTTGTCGCCGACGATGTCCAGGCCGGCGAGGTACATCCCGTCCTGCATCAGTTTCGGCGCCACGATCTCCGCGATGCGCAGGGCATCGGCATCGGGCACGGCCATCTCCACCTTGCCGCCGGCGGTGATGTTGCTGCGGGCGTCGCCGCTGTCGTTGTAGCGACGGAAGCAGGCGTACTTGCCATCCACCACCAGCGGGCGGCCGTTGAGGGTCAGCAGCCGCAGGTCGCCGTCCACCGCCTTCGGCAGGTATTCCTGCACGATCGCGTAGCCGTCGCGGGTCACCGCCTCGATCATCTGGTTGAGGTTGCCGCCACTTTCGGGGGTGACCACGAAGACGCTCTGCCCGCCGGAGCCCTGCAGTGGCTTGATGACGCCATGGCCGTCATGCGATCTGATGAAGGACGTGATCTCCTCCGGATCCCTGGTGATGCAGGTCACCGGCCGCACCTCCTCCGGGAAGCGCTGGAAGTAGGTCTTGTTGGAGGCGTCGGTGAGGTGGGTTGGGTCGTTGAGCACGATGACGTGCCGCAACGCGGCGAGCTGCGCGAACAGCAGGCCGCTGTTCGGCGCCCAGGGCCGGTCCACCAGCTCGTCGGCGGGATCGCTGCGCAGCAGCAGGACGTCCAGTTCCTCGACGGAAATGCGCTGGGTCTGCGCATCGTCGTCCTGCAGGTCGGCGAGCAGGGCATCGTCGTCCTCGTAGGACGTTTCGCGCGGCACGTGCGCGCGCGCCCGCACCGTGCCGTTGGCGTCGTAGATGAAGTTGCCCAGGCCGATCAGCGCCACCTCGTGCCCGCGGTTGATGGCGGCGCGGGCCAGCCGGATGGTGGTGTAGTTGTTCTTCTCGGTGGCCATGTCGTTGATGACGAAGCCGAGCTTGATCGGGTTCACTGGACGGGTTCCTTCTGGAAGAGGTCTTCGACGGGGGTGTTGCGGCAACGGGCCAGCCGCGCCTGGAAATCGGGGAGGGAGAAATAGCGCGGCAGCAGGTCGGGCGGTGCCACCCAGCCTTCGTTGGCAAGCTGGTCGAGCAGCACCCGGTGCGAAAGCGCGAACTTGCCCACGAACAGCGGCTCGAGCGCGCCGCCGCCGCGCAGGTAGTCCAGCAAGTCGCGCAGCCCGTCCAGGTAGACGGCGTCCTTGGTCAGGCCGCCGCCGCGGAGCGCGCGGATCGCCACGTCGAAGGCCTCGTCGGTGGGCAGCCCATGGGTCTCGTGCAGGAGGTCGAAGATCGCCGGCACGCCCTCGCCGTTGATCGCCATCTCCACCGCGACCACGCGTGCCGCCAGCACCCGCAGGCGCTGGAGCGGCAAGTAGCCGGCCAGGAATTCCGCCAGCACGCCGAGCCCCTCCTGCAGCGGGTCGTAGTGGGCCAGCCCGACCTCGAGCTGCCTGAGCGACTGCCGTCGCCCGTTGTGGCGGGTGACCACGTGGGTGCCGATCTCGTGCTGGATCAGCGGCTGCACCCGGGCGTGCGGGATGCGCAAGCTGCCGTCCACGTAGAGCGTGCCGTGGGAGACCATCATCAGGGAGCTGAGGTCGGGGTCGATGACCACTTCCACGTCGAAATCCGGCGACTGCGCCCGGTACCACGCCAGCTCGGCGTCGACCGCTTCCATGAACATGTCGAGGCCGGCATCCGCCTCCAGGCCCTTGTCCTGTCCCGGGTGTTCGAGGATGCGGCCGGCGAGTTCCAGCAGCCCAGGCTCCACGCCGCCGAAGAGGCCCAGGCTGGCGGCGATGAAGCCGTCGGTATCGCGCAGTCGCACCAGTTCGACCTGGCGTTCGATCTCGCGCTGCTTCTCCGCCAGCAGTTCGGACAGCAGTGGCGACTCGATCTCCCGTACCGGCAATGCCTGCAGGCGATCGTCGATGGCGTCCAGGTCGACTGCCAGGTCCGCGTAGCGCAGCGCGGGCACGGCGGTGCGACCGCTGGCCTCGAAGTGTTCCCACGCCAGGTCGGTCTGGACCGGCGACAGCGCCAGGAGCCAGTCGACCTCGGCATCGAGACGCACGAGTTCGGCGTCCACCCGCGCCGCCACCGGGGGCAGCGGTTGCACCGAAGCGCTCATCGCATGAACTCCGGACGCACCGCGTCCACCGCCTTCCGCAGCGCCTGGCGGAACCCCTCGAGCACGGGGATGTCGACCCGGGCGGTCCACTCGTCCATGTAGATCTTCTTGAACTCGGGCGAGATGGTGCAGACCTTCTCGCCCCAGGTCGCGTACACCCATTCGGGGAAGTGGCCGCCGGTCGGGAAGCGCACGTTCTCGCGCACATCCGGATGGCGACCGGCCACCGGTGTCGCGCGAAGGACGTCGCGGAACCGTCGTGCGACATGGCCCCAGCGCGCCGGGTCGAGCGTGGTCACGCCCAACTCGATGTCGGGGTTGTCGTGTTGCGGTGCAGGTGGCGCCTCGGGTCCGTCGCGCCGGTGGTTGTAGCTGTGGATGTCGATCAGCAGGACGCTGCCCCAGCGGTCGATCCGTTCCTCGATCAGCGCGGTGATCAACGCGTAGAAGCGGTCGTAGTACGCCAGCGAGCGCGCGACCTCGGCATCCGGCAGGTCGCCGCGCCAGAGCCGCAGGCCCCACACGTCGGCCGGGTCACGCGCCACGGCCTTTTCGCGGGGCCGGTTCAGGTCGGCCTCGAATCGCGATGTGTCGACGCGGATGCGCACGTCGCCGACTTCGGCCAGGACGCCGGTCATCGGGTCTTCCTCGCGCCGGCGCTCCCCGGCATCGATGGCCAGGTGCGATTGCAGGGAGTCGCGCATGGCGTGGCCGTCGTGGATCGCCGTGGCGATTACCGGCCCCTCGCCGCGGACCACGTCCCAGTGGTTCGTCGGTTCCATGAAGGCATGCTCACACCGCGCCCATCAGGCATTCGTGAGGGCCCCGACGAAACCTGAACCGCGAAGCGGCGAGCTCCGCCTTTTTCACCGGCGCTGGACTGCACTGTCGCCAAGCTGCAACTCCGGTGCCGCGTGCATCGGACCTTCCCCCAAAAGCACTCCAGGAGCAGACAGATGAGCGACGTCAAGAAAGACCATAGTCTCGGC
>CAMPJU010000041.1 GCA_946886995.1 uncultured Lysobacteraceae bacterium | reverse complement strand
GTCGTGGTGCTGCTCTGGCCGCGCACGGCCGAGCCGCCCGTCGCGGCGGCGATCGCGGCGCCGACCGGGAACGGGTCGGCGGAACCGGCCACGCCACCTCCCGCCGCGACGCCGGTCGTGCCAGCCATCGCGGCCCCGGCGTTGCCCGACGCCGACGCACTGGCGCGGCACGTGGCGGCGCACGCCGACGACGCGGCCGGCTGGATCGACCTGTGGCGCGCGTGGGACGTGCAGGCGCCGCCGGTCGAGCGCATCCCGGACGCGTGCCGGCCGGTGATGGCACCGGGCCTCTACTGCGTCGCCGGCAGCGGCCGGCTGGACAAACTGCAGACGTTCGCTCGCCCGGCGTTGCTGGCGCTCGATGCCGGCAGCGCGACGCACTGGGTGCTGTTGCTCGGCGTGGACACGGACCGGGTGTTGCTGCGCATCGGGGAGGCGCCGGCGCTGGCCAGCCGGCAGGCACTGGACGTGCTGTGGAACGGTGCCTTCGTCACGGCCTGGAGCGGCCCTGCGTTCCTCGCGCCAATGGTGTCGGGCAGCGACGTGCCGGACGACGCGTCGCGCGCCTGGCTTGCCGACCACCTCGGCACGGATCCAGCCATCGACCCGGGTCCTGCGCTGCGCCGCTTCCAGTCCGCACGCGGCCTGCTGGCCGACGGGATCGCCGGACCGGAAACCGTACTCGCACTGGCCGCGGGCGATCCCGGACCGCGGCTGGACCGCACCGTCGGCGAGGACCGGTGAGATGTCGCTGATCCTCGATGCATTGCGGAAATCCGAAGCGGAGCGTCGCCGCGGCGAACTGCCGGCGCTCGCACTCGAGTTGCCGCCCGCGCAGGCGCGCGCATCGCGCCACCGCGCTGCATGGCTCGCCGTGCCGTTGCTGCTGCTCGTCGCCGCGGCAGCCGTCTTCTGGGCCACCCAGCGCGCGCCGACCACGTCGCCCTCGCCGGACGCGCCACCCGTGGACCCGCCTGCCGCGGTGCTCGCTCCGGCGCGATCCTTGCGCACGTTGCCGGTACCCGTCCCTGCCCCGGCGACACGATTGCCCGCGCCGCCATCCGCACCGGCACCGGACCGGCAACAGGCACCGCCCCCTCCGGCCGCGACCTCCACGGCCGCACCCGTCGCGCAACCCGTCGCCGCCACCGCGCCGATCCCGCTGGCCGACCTGACCGCGGGCGAGCGTCGCGCACTGCCACCACTCGACCTCAGCATGCACCTGTGGTCCGAGGACCCCGCGCGCCGCTTCGTGATCGTCGACGGCCGCCGCCTCGGCGAAGGCGACCGCGCCGGGAACGCCGTGGTGGAGCGCATCGATCCGGACGGCGCCATACTCGTCGCGGACGGCCGGCGCATCCGCCTGCCACTGCCCTGACCACCGACCAGGAGACCCCGTGATGAATCCAGCCATGCAACAGGACCTGGGCAAGCTCGTCCTCCGCCTGTCCCTCGGCATCCTCGTGCTGCTCCACGGCATCGCGAAGCTGACCGGCGGCATCGGCGGCATCGTCGGCATGGTCGAAGGCGCGGGGCTGCCCGGCGTGCTCGGCTACGGCGCGCTGGTCGGCGAGGTGCTCGGCCCGCTGATGCTGATCCTCGGCTTCCATGCGCGCATCGGCGCCGCCCTGGTCGCCATCAACATGCTGTTCGCCATCGGCCTGGCGCACATGGGCGAACTCGCGACGCTCACGGAACAGGGCGGCTGGGCGCTGGAACTGCAGGGCATGTTCCTGTTCACCGCGATCGCACTGGTGTTCCTCGGTCCGGGCCGCTGGTCCGTCAACCAGCGCTGACGAACGCCACGCCGCGGCACCGCTTCAGCGGCGCGGCGGTCGTGGTCCCTTGCGATGGGGTGCCGGACCGCGGGCCGGTGCTGCGCCGGACACCGGGTGCAGCCGCAGCGGCTGGCCGGCGACGCGCACGCCCTGCAGGTGCCGCATCACCTCCGGCGGCATGCCCTCGGGCAGGTCGAGGATCGAGTGGTCGTCGTGGATGTCGATCCGGCCGATGAAGCGGCTCTCCAGGTCGGCCTCGTTGGCGATCGCGCCGACGATGTTGCCGGGCTTGACGCCGTGCCGGTACCCGACCTCGATGCGATAGGTCTCCATGCCCGCTTCCGGTGCGCCGCGCGGGGCCTGCTCGCGCCGCGGGTGCGGCGGTGCGCCGCGGTCGTTGCGCTCGCCACGCTCGGCGCGCGGCGGACGCGCCCCTGCCTCGCGACGCTCGAACCGCTCGCGCGGCTTCTCCGGCGGCAGCAGCAATGGCGTGCGTCCCTGCAGCAGCTTCGCCAGCGCCGCCGCGATGTCGGCGGCCGGCACGTCGCGCTCGCGCTGGTAGCGCTGCACCAGGTCGCGGTACGGCGCCAGGTCGTCGCCCGCGCCCGCGGCCTCGAGCGTGTCGGTGATGCGCCCGAGGAACTTCTCCACGCGCTTGTCGTTGACCGCCTCGATGCTCGGCAGCTGCATCTCCTGGATCGGCTGGCGGGTCGCGCGCTCGATCGCGCGCAGCATGCCCTTCTCGCGCGGCGTGACGAACAGGATCGCCTCGCCGCTGCGGCCGGCCCGGCCGGTGCGGCCGATGCGGTGCACGTAGCTCTCGGTGTCGTACGGGATGTCGTAGTTGAGCACGTGGCTGATGCGTTCCACGTCCAGCCCGCGCGCCGCCACGTCGGTGGCCACCAGCACGTCCAGCTCGCCGTCCTTGAGCTGCTGGATGGTGCGTTCGCGCTGCTTCTGGTCCACGTCGCCATTGATGGCGGCGGCCGCGAGGCCGCGGGCCTGCAGCTTGCCGGCGAGCTCGTCGGTCGCGGCCTTCGTGCGCGCGAACACGATCATCGCGTCGAAGGGTTCCGCTTCCAGGATGCGGGTCAGCGCGTCGAGCTTGTGCAGGCCGCTGACGAACCAGTAGCGCTGGCGGATGTTCGCCGCGGTGGTCGTCTTCGCCGCGATGCTCACTTCCACCGGGTCGCGCAGGTAGGTCTGCGCGATGCGCCGGATCGCGGGCGGCATCGTTGCCGAGAACAGCGCGACCTTGCGGTTCTCCGGCGTCTTCTTCAGCACGGTCTCGACGTCGTCGATGAAGCCCATGCGCAGCATCTCGTCGGCCTCGTCCAGGACCAGCCACTGGAGCTCGGACAGGTCCAGCGAGCCGCGGCCCAGGTGGTCGATCACCCGGCCCGGGGTGCCGACCACGACGTGCACGCCGCGGCGCAGCGCCGCCAGCTGCGGACCGTAGCCCTGCCCGCCGTAGATCGGCAGCACGTGGAAGCCGGGGATCTTCGCCGCGTAGGTCTGGAACGCCTCGGCCACCTGGATGGCGAGCTCGCGCGTGGGCGCCAGCACGATCACCTGCGGTTTGGTCTTCGACACGTCGATCCGCGACAGGATCGGCAGCGCGAACGCCGCGGTCTTGCCGGTGCCGGTCTGGGCCTGGCCCAGCACGTCGCGGCCGGCCAGCAGCGCCGGGATGGTCGCGGCCTGGATCGGGGACGGGGTCTCGTAGCCGACTTCCGAGACCGCCGCCATCACCGGTGCGGACAGTCCGAGGTCGGAAAAGCGCGGGGTTTCCGCGGCGGCGTCGGGCGTGGGCATGGGGCTTCCGGGCCGTTGGGGGCCGCCCATTGTGCGCCCCGCGCCTGCAAAACGCCCGTGATCGGCCATGCTGGACGCAGCCCGGTGGACGCGATCCCGCGGTTCGACGCAGAGTAGCGGCATGCAACGCATCGACTTCAGCCTGGACCCGGGCCGCGACTTCGTGGAACTCAACCAGCTGCTCAAGCTGGCCGGCCTGGTGGACAGCGGCGGTGCCGGCAAGCAGGTGGTCGCGAGCGGCGCCGTGTCGGTGGACGGGGTGGTCGAGCTGCGCAAGACCGCGAAGATCCGCGCCGGCCAGGTGGTGGCCGTGGACGACGCCGCGATCCGGGTGATCGCGTCCGGCGACACCGAAGAGAACGGGGAAGGTCCATGAAATTCGTCGTCCTGCTGCTCGTCCTCGCCCTGCTCGCCTGGGCGGTGTTCGCGTACAACCGGCTGGTGCGCCTGCGCAACCAGTGGCGCACCGCGTGGGCGGACATCGACGTGCAGCTGCAGCGCCGGCACGACCTGGTGCCGCAGCTGGTGTCGACGGTCGGCGCCTACGCGACCCACGAACGCGCGACCCTCGACGCGGTGACGGCGCTGCGCGCGAAAGCGCTGGCGATGCGCCATCCGGAGGAACTGGGTGCCGTCGAAGCCGAGCTCGAGCAGGCGCTGGGGCGGCTGGTCGCCGTCGTGGAGGCGTACCCGGACCTCAAGGCCAGCGACAACTTCCTGCAGCTGCAGCGCGACCTGGTGGAGGTCGAGGAGCATCTGCAGTTCGCCCGGCGGTTCTACAATGGCGCCGTGCGCGACTACAACACCGCGATCGAACGGGTCCCGGACGTGCGGGTGGCGCGCGCGACCGGCTTCGGTCCGGCGGAGTTCTTCCAGGCAGGCGCGGACGATCGCGGCCCCGTGCGGGTGTCGCTGCCATGACGCTCCTGCCTTCCCGCGCTGCAGGCGCAGCCTTCGCGGCGAAACTCCTGGTGCTGCTGGCATTCGCCGTCCTGGCGGCGCCCCTGGACGTGGCGGCGCAGGAGCGGATCCTCGCCTACGACGCCGACATCCAGGTCAACGCCGACGGCAGCCTGGACGTCAGCGAGCACATCACCGTGCGCGCCGAGGGCGACCAGGTCCGCCGAGGCATCTACCGCGACTTCCCGACCCGGTACCGCGACGCCCGCGGCAACGCGATGGTCGCCGGCTTCGAGATGGTCGAAGTGCTGCGCGACGGCGAGCCCACGCCCTGGTTCACCGAGGACCGCGCCAACGGCGTGCGCATCAACACCGGCAACGACGACTTCCTGCCGGTGCCCGCGACCTACACCTTCACGTTGCGCTACCGCACCACCCGGCAGATCGGCTTCTTCGAAGACCACGACGAGTTGTACTGGAACGCGATCGGCCATGGCTGGGTGTTCCCGATCGAGCGCTCGACGATCGTCGTGCGGTTGCCCGAACCGGTGCCCACCTCGCGGCTGGCGGCCGAGGCCTATACCGGCGCGTACGGCGATCGCGGCCAGGCCTACAACGCCTTCCTGCCCGCCCCGGGCACCGCCCGCTGGGAACTCACCCAGGTGCTGCCACCCCGCCACGGCTTCACCGTGGTGCTCTCGTTCCCCAAGGGAATCATCACGGAGCCCACCGGCCCGCAGCGGGCCGCGTGGTTCCTGCGCGACAACCTCGGCGTGCTGGTCGCGTTGCTCGCATTCGTCGCGCTGGTCGTGTTCTGCACCAGGCGCTGGCACCGCGTCGGGCGCGACCCCGATGCCGGCCCGGTCATCGCCCGCTACGAGCCACCGGCCGGACACACCCCGGGCGGGCTGCGCTACGTGCTGCACATGGGCGCCGACCACCGCGGCTTTTCGGCCGACCTGCTGGCGCTGGCCGTGGCGGGCCATCTGCGGATCCATCGCGACAAGCGCAGCCTGCTGCAGGACGACTGGACCCTGGAGCGCACCGACGCGCCAACCGACGACCTGCCGCCGGGCCAGCGCGCCGTCCTCGAAGCACTGTTCAAGAAAGGCCCGGTGCTCGAACTCGACAGCGAGCAGGCGACGATCCTGCAGGCCGCGCGCCGGGCACACTCGACGGCGTTCGCCTCGCGCTACCAGCCGGGCATGTTCCGGCTCAACGGCGGCAGCATCGCCATCGCCGCCGCGATCGCGGTCGGCGGCTCGGTCCTGGCCTTCTTCGTCAGCGGTGGCGCCGGCATCCCGGCCATCGGTCTTCTCACCGCATTGATGCTGCTGGTCCTCATCGCGTTCTCGCTGCTGGTCAAGGCACCGACGCCGGAAGGCCGCAGGCTGATGGACGAGATCGAAGGCCTGAAGCTGTACCTGGGCGTGGCCGAGCGCGAGGAGCTCGCGCGCATGTCCGGACCGGGCGAGGCCGCGCCACCGCTGGACGCGAAGCGCTACGAAGCGCTGCTGCCGTATGCCGTGGCCCTCGACGTCGAAGACGCCTGGACCACGAAGTTCACGGCGGCCGCCGGCGCCGAGGCCGCCGCAGCCGCCATGCACGGCATCGCCTGGTACCACGGTGGCGACATCACCAGCCTCTCGCGCCTGGCGAGCGATGTCGGCGGGGCCCTCGACTCGCGGATCGCATCGGCCTCGACGCCGCCCGGCGGATCTTCGGGAGCGGGCGGCGGCGGATTCTCCGGCGGCGGCGGAGGCGGCGGCGGCGGTGGCGGACGATGAATGCAGCGCGTCTTCATCCACGCTTCAGGCACGTCTGCACCGCATGAAGCACGCACCGCGCACCGTGTGTAGACTCCCGCGCGATGGCTGACTCGATCGCCGCGTTCGGAGCCCGTGACGCCGACCCCGAAACCCCCCGATTCTGGGAGGGAATGACGGCGTGCGAGCACTTCGTGCACCTGTACCAGAGCGACGCATCGCTGCTCGCGCTGCTGCATCGCTACGTCAGCGACGGGTTGCGCGCGGGGGAAGCAGCGGTGGTGATCGCCACCCCGGCCCACCTGGCCGCCCTCGACCGGCGCCTGCTTGCGGACGGATTCGACCTGGTCGCGGCCCGCTGGCAGGGCCAGTACCTGCCGATGGACGCGCGCGCGACGCTGCGCCAGTTCATGGTCAGCACCGGGCCCGACGAGGAACTGTTCCAGCGCGTCCTCGGCGACGTGCTGCTGCGCGCGCGCCGCAACGGCCGCCGCGTGCGTGCGTTCGGCGAGATGGTGGCGCTGCTCTGGGAGGACGGCCTGCGCGGGCCGACGCTGCAGCTCGAACGCATGTGGGAAGGGTTCTCCAGGCGCGAGTCGCTGCCCCTGTTCTGCGCGTATCCGCAGGCCGCGTTCGACGAGGCGACGGCGACCGAGTTCTCGGACATCTGCAAGGCGCACTCGCGGCTGATCGCCGCCTGACGCCCCGGCTACGGGGCGGCGTCCTGCCCCTCGTCAGGCGCCGAGGCCGCGACCTGCGGCATCGCATCCAGTTCCAGCAGCGGTCCGTCCTCCGGACACGCATCGTCCGGGAATCCGAACCGTTCGCGAAGCGCCAGGCCGCACGCGTTCATCGCGTCGACGGCGTCCACCTCGTTCGCGCAGCGCGCGTCGAAGGCACGGAAGAACGCGTCCTTTCGCCGCACGAATTCGTCGCCGCAGCGGCGGGCCAGTTCGATGCGCTGCAGGTCGTCCTCCGCGGCATTGCGTCCCGACAGTCCGAACCAGTCCATCTCGTCCGCGGTCAGCAGGCGCAGGCTGTGGTTGGGCACCGTCATCATCAGGTCGGCCACGGCGACCGCCGCACCGTTGCGCTGCAGGTAGCGCTTCATCTCCTCGTACACGGCCTGCAGTTCCTGGTTCAGTTCCGCGCGCGAGGTCGCCTCGGATCCGATCCGGACCATCCGGTGCACGCCGACGTGGCCCGCGATCATGCGCATGTCGGCCGCGGCCAGCACCAGCACGCAGGCGCTGTGGCAGACCGCGCCTTCGCGCACCCACAGCGTCCACCCCGATTCCGCGATCGCGTCGCCCGCCCGGACCGCGTCCTCGATGCGGCCGCCGCTGGAATCGATGTCCAGCACGCGATTGCCGATCGCCAGTTCGTCCGCCACGGCCACCACCCGCTCGACCAGTGCCGTGAAGCCGGTGGAGATCTTGCCGTCGTAGCGCAGGCGCATCGCGCCGCGTTCGACGCACGGCGCCAGCGCGACCTGGATGTCCTCGCGCGACAGCGACGGCAATGCGGCGCCGTCGCCCGCATCGGCGTAATCCTGCTCGCAGGTGATGCTGGCCTCGCCGGACGCGAGTTCCACCGCCTCCGTCCAGTCCGGCCCAGGTGCGTCGGCGGCAGGCAACCGCGCCGCGCCCAGCGGCTGGTCGCCGTCGGGCCCGGCGGGACCCAGCGCCGCATCACCCGCCTCGGCGCCGCCGGCATCGTCCTGCACCACCTGTACCGCGGCTGGGTCGTGGTCGGCGCTGGTCAACGCGCCGCCGTACTGGGCACCGCTCTCGAGTTGCGCCGGGCCGTCGCAGGCCACCAGCACCAGGAACAGGAGGGGGACGGCATCCAGCCATCGGCGTCGGAGCATCGGGCGGTGGTCCTGCAGTCGGGCCAACGGCCAGTCTAGGGTCGGACACTCGCGCGCGGCACAACGTCGGATGAATCGCCCCGGCCGGTGGTGCCCGGCGTCAACGCGGCGTCAAGCGAACGTCACCGCCAGCACCGGCGGCAGCCGCGCGGGCAACTGGCGCCAGTGGTCGCCCTGGTCGTCGCTGGTCCACAGCCCGCCCGTCGTCGAGCCGAACGCGAGCCGGTCGCCGCTCGCGTCGATCGCCAGCGAATGGCGGTACACCAGGTCATACGCGGGTCCATCCGGCAGGCCTTTGCGCAGCACGTCGAAGCTGCGTCCGCCGTCGCGCGTGCGGGTGACCACGAGTTCGGCGCCGACGGGATAGCGCTTCTCGTCCTTGGTCGCCGGCACGAACCAGGCCGTATCGGGGTGGGTGGGGTGGACCGCGACCGCGAACCCGAACACCGCCGGACCGGCCTCGGCGATCTCCTGCCAGTCGCCACCGTCCGCGGTGCTGCGGAAAATGCCGTTGTGGTGCTGCACCCAGAACGCGCGCGGCTGGTCGCGGCACTGCACCATGCGGTGCACGTCCTGCACGCCCGGCTCGTGCGCGCGGTCGGGCGGCATGTACTCGGCACGCATGCCGTCGGCGGTCTGGCGCCACGTCCCGCCGGCGTCGTCGCTGCGCCACACGCCGCCGGTCGACACCGCGATGCGCACGCAACGCGGATCGCGCGGGTCGACGCAGACCGAATGGATGCCCGGCCAGTCGTAGCCGCCACCGAACCAGTCGCCGCGTTCGACGTGCTCCCAGAGCGATTGCACCAGGTGCCAGCTGCCGCCCTGGTCGTCGGACCGGAACAGCCCGCCGGGAATCGTGCCGGCCCACAGGCGCCCCGCCTCGTGGAGGCCGCCCGGCGCCAGCGCCCAGATGAGCTTCAAGGCGGCGGGCTGTGAGGGTTTGCCGTCGCCGACGTTCGCCATCGCCCCTTCCGGGTATGCCGGCACCGCGCATTCGCGCCAGCTGGCGCCGTGGTCGGTGGAACGCTGCAGCT
>CAMPJU010000040.1 GCA_946886995.1 uncultured Lysobacteraceae bacterium | reverse complement strand
GCTGACGTGCCGCTGACCGCTTGGCAGGAAGCCTTCGTGCCGATGCGGCTGGCCGACAGCCTGCGCGGCCTTCGCCTGGCGGACGGCCGCCCATTGGTGCGCGCGGAACAACAGTTGCTGCCGCACCGGATCGCACCGGAACCTGCCGCGTTGCGGCGCCCCTGGTGGCCGTACGCGCTGGCCGGGCTCGTGCTGGCCGCCGGCATCGTGGTGGTCGGCCGATGGCGTCCGCGCGTGCTGGCCGCCGCCGCACTGCCTTTCTGGACGCTCTGCGGCGTGCTGGGCCTGCTGATGCTGTTCCTGTGGTGCTGCACCGCGCACTGGGCCGGATGGGAAAACCGCAACCTGCTGGTGTACGGGCCGCTGTGCCTGCTCGTCCTCCCGGGCGGGTGGCGGATCGCCCGCGGTCGTCCGCCCGGGCGCTGGTTCGTCCCCGCCCTGGCCGTGATCGCCGGCGCGGCAGCCGTCGCGCTCGCGCTGCACGTCGCCCTGGGCGCACAGGACAACCTGCGCTGGATCGCATTGCTGCTGCCCGTGCACCTCGCGCTGTGGGCGACGTGGCGGCGCGACGACCGACTGCTCCGGGCGGCGTAGGATTGCCGCCATGGAGGCGCCACCCCCCGACTCGACCTGGCCTCGCGGCGTCGTCAACTGCGCCGCGTACGACCGCGATGGCCAGCGCAGCGACATCACCATCGACGCCATCAGCGACGTGCTCGCGGTGGACGACGGCACGTTCGTGTGGGTGGGGCTGTACGAGCCGCCGATCGAGCTGCTCGACAAGCTGCAGGAGGAGTTCGGCCTCCACGACCTGGCCGTCGAGGATGCGCACCACGCGCACCAGCGGCCCAAGATCGACAGCTATGGCGACTCGCTTTTCGTGGTCATGCAGACCGCGCAGGTCGTCGACGAACGGATCCGCTTCGGCGAGACCCACGCCTTCCTCGGCCCGCGCTACCTGCTGACGGTGCGCCACGGCTTCTCGCTTTCGTATGCCCCGGTGCGCGCGCGATGCGAGCGGGAGCCCGAACTGCTGGCGCTCGGCCCCGCGTACGGCCTGTATGCGGTGCTGGACCACGTCGTCGACAACTACCTGCCGATCGTCACCGAGTTCAGCGAGGCACTCGACGCGCTGGAGCACCAGGTGTTCGCCCGGGACTTCCAGCGCGACACGATCATCCGGCTGTACGAGTTCAAGCGCGAACTGACCCAGCTGCGGCTCGCCGTCGCCCCGCTGCAGGACATCCTGGCCCAGCTCACCCGCATGCACGGCTCGCTGGTGCCGGACGAGGTGCGCCTGTATTTCCGCGACGTGCTGGACCATGCGGTGCGGGTCAACGAAGCGACCGACACGTTGCGCGAGACGCTGACCGCCGCCATGACGGTGAACCTGTCGCTGGCCACGATCGCCCAGGGCGAAGTGGTCAAGCGGCTGGCCGGCTGGGCCGCGCTGCTGGCGGCCCCCACCCTGATCGCCAGCTGGTACGGCATGAACTTCGTGCACATGCCGGAGCTGGCGGGTCGCTGGAGCTACGCGATCCTCATCGGCGTGGTCGCGGCGGTGACCGTGGGCCTGTTCGCCTACCTCAAGAAGGTGCGCTGGCTCTGACTCACGTCGCTCACGTCCCCAGGGCCTGCAACATCAGGCCCGTGAGGTAAGCGCAGTAGGTGCCCAGGGCATAGCCCATGACCGACAGCAGCACGCCGACCGGCGCGAGCGCGGGATGGAACGCCGTGGCGACGACCGGGGCCGACGCCGCCCCACCGATGTTCGCCTGCGAGCCGACCGCCATGAAGAACAGCGGCGCGCGGATCAGCTTGGCGACCACCAGCATCAGCACGGCATGCACGGTGATCCAGATCACCCCGAGCAACAGCAACGCCGGACGCTCGGTGATCGTCGCCAGGTCCATCTGCATGCCGATCGTCGCGATCAGGATGTAGAGGAACACCGACCCGACCGACGACGCCCCGGCACCCTCCAGGCGGCGCGCGCGGGTGAAGCTCAGCAGCACGCCGAGGGTGGTCGCGATCACCACGATCCAGAAGAAGCGCGAATCCAGGCTGTAGTCCTGCAGCCGCCATTCGGCGGGCAGCGACTGGATCCAGGGCACCAGCAGGTCGGCGAGGAAGTGGGACAGGCCGGTGGCGCCGATGGCCAGCGCGAAGATCAGCATGAGGTCGGCCATCGACGCCACGCGCGCGTGCTCGGCCTGGTAGCCCGCCACGCGGTCGCGCAGGTCCTCGATCGCGGTGGTGTCCGCCCCGGTCCAGCGGTCGAAGCGCGCGGCGCGTGGCGCGAGGAACAGCAGGATCGCCATCCAGAAGTACGCCACGATCACGTCGACCGCGACGAACTGCCCGAACAGGTTGGCGTCCACGGCGAACACTTCCTTCATCGCCGCCTGGTTGGCGCCGCCGCCGATCCAGCTGCCCGCCACCGTGGTCATGCCGCGCCAGGTCTCGCCGGCGACCGCGGGCGGGTAGATGACGTCCATCGCCAGGAACGCCACGATCGCGCCCAGCATCACGCCGGCCGTGCCGACGAGGAACATTATCAGGGCCTTGGGCCCGAGGCGCACGATCGCGCCGATGTCCATCGCCACGCAGAACAGCACGAGCGCGCTCGGCAGCAGGAAGTCGCGCGCCATCGGGTAGAGGCCCGACGCCGCGCCGTCGATCAGCCCGATGCTGTTGAGCACCGCCGGCAGCAGGTAGCACAGCAGGATCGCCGGGACGATCGTGTAGAACTTCGCCCAGAAGCCGGCGGGCCGCGACGCCGTCCAGAAGACCAGGCCGAGGACCGCCGCCAGCAGGCCGAGGACGACGGCGTCGTTGGTGACCAGCGCGGTGTCGGCGACGGGCGTCATTGCGTGGCCGCCGGCTGCAGGTGGTCGCGCAGCCAGCCGTTGACCGTGTCATGCCACAGCAGGCTGTTGTGCGGCTGGAGGACCCAGTGGTTCTCGTCGGGGAAGTACAGGAACTTCGACTCGATGCCCTGCCGCTGCAGCGCGGTGAACGTGGCCAGGCCCTGCGACACGGGGATGCGGTAGTCCAGTTCGCCGTGCACCACGAGCATCGGCACGCGCCATTCCGCGACGTGGTTGACCGGGTTGAACCGCTCGTAGTTCTCCGGCACGTCGAACGGCGTGCCGAGGTTCTCCCACTCGGTGAACCAGAGCTCCTCGGTGGCGTAGCCCATCATCCGGGTGTCGAGGATGCCGTCGTGGTTGACCAGGCATTTCCACTGCCCGGACGCCGGGGTGTGCCAGTTGCCGGCGATCCAGTTGACCATGTAGCCGCCGTAGCTGGCGCCCAGCGCGCAGGCGTTCGCGCCGTCCAGGAACGGATATTCCGCCTGCGCGGCCGCCCAGCCTTTCTGCAGGTCTTCCAGGGGACGGTCGCCCCAGTGGCCGGTGATCGCGTCGGTGAAGTCCTGGCCGTAGCCGACCGAACCATGGAAATCGATCATGACCACGGCATAGCCCTGCCCGGCATACGTCTGCGGGTTCCAGCGGTAGCTCCAGCCATTGCCGAAGCTGCCCTGGGGGCCACCGTGGATCAGGAACGCCACGGGGTACTCGCGACCCTCCTCGTAGTTCCAGGGCTTGCCGACGTAACCGTGCACGGTCTCGCCGTTCCAGCCCTCGAAGGTGAACTGCTCGAACCCGGCGAAGTCCACGTCGGGCAGCATCTCGCCCGCGGTCGGCGTGATCGCGCGCAGCGCGGTGCCGTCGCCGCGGGAGACGTGCACGACGTCGCCGGAGGTGAAGCTGTTGCGGGTGAACGCGAGCGTGTCCCCGGCGGCCTGCACCGAACCGACGTTGCCGTCGCCCAGCAGTTCGGTCACGGCACCGGTCGCGACGTCGATGGCGAACAGCGGGTGTTCGCCGAGGTCGTACGTCGTGGTGTAGAGCGTGCGGCCGTCATCCGAAAGCGCCAACGCGCCGGCGGAGCGGTCCCAGTCCTCGGTGAGGACGCGGCGTTCGCCGCTGGCGAGGTCCAGTTCGACGATGCGGAAGCGGTCGGCCTCGAAGCCCGGCCGCTGCATCGCCAGGTAGTAGAGCTTCCCGCCGTCGGCGCTGAAGACGGCGCCGGTGTCCCAGGCCTCGTTGCCGCGCGTGAGGTTGGCCGAGGGCGCGGAACCCGTGGCATCGACGCGGTACAGGTCGAAGTCGGTGGACCAGGGCTCGCTTGCGATTGCTTCGCGCGCGCTCAGCACCAGCGACCCACCATCCGGCGCCCACGCGTACTCGCCGCTGTCGCCGAACGGACGGGAGGGGACGTCGCCGACCACGTCGGTCGCGACCGCGGTCGCGGCGGTGACGGGCGCACCGGCCTTCGGCAGGTCCGCGACGAAGACCCGGTTGAGCCGGCCGTCGCTCCAGGCATCCCAGTGGCGAACGAACATCCGGTCGTACACGACGCCCGTCCCAGGGCTGTCGGCGCGCTCGTCGAGCCGCGCCTTGCTGCAGGCCAGGTCGCTGCCGCAGTCGACGAACGCTTCGGCGTTGAACGCGATGCGGGCGCCGTCGGGCGACACCTGGAAGCCGCCGATGTCCAGTGCCATGTCGGTGACCTGGCGCGGCTGTCCGCCCGCGGCGGGGATGGCGTAGACCTGCGAGCTGCCGTTCTTCGCGCTGAGGAAGTACACCGTCCTGCCATCGGGCGCGAACGCCGGGGAGTTCACGTTCCAGCCTTCGGGCGTCAGCCGCACCGGCGGCGCCGCGTCGCGCGCGACCAGGTCCTCGATCCACAGCGAGGTCGTCGCCTTGTTCGCGTCCAGGTCCATCTCGCGCTTCGCGAACACGAGCTTGCGACCGTCGGGCGACAACGCCGGCGACGAGAACCGGTCGAGCGAGACCAGGTCCCGGGCGGTGAACGCGCGATCGGCCAGCGCGGTCGACGGAAGCACCGCCAGCAGCGCGGCGGCGATCAGGGTCGGAGCGAACGTGGTGCGAAACGTCATGCTGGAATCCTCGAACGACAGGAGTGATGGGTCACATCGGGCCGGGTTCGACCTCGCCCAGCGCCCGGGCCTTCGCGCCGGTGCGGTAGAGCAGCCAGCCGACCAGCGCGAGCACGGCGAGCCCGACCAGTTGCCCGAACTGCAGGCCCTCGGGCATCGCCAGCACGTCCGGACTGCCGGCGACGACGATCGGGATCGCGATCGCGATGCCCATCAGTGCCTCGCCGGTGATCAGGCCGGCGGCAAAGAGCGTACCCGGGCGATGGATGCGATCGCGCAGCGGCTCGTCGCCCTTGGGCAGGCGATGCCTGCGCTCGACCAGGTACGACAGCAGGCCGCCGAGGAAGATCGGCACCATCAGTTCCAGCGGCAGGTAGATGCCGATCGCCGCGGCCAGCACGGGCACGCGGAAGTCGGAGCCGCGGCGCTTGAGCACCTCGTCCAGGCCGATGATCAATGCGCCGACCACCGCGCCGAGGGCGATCATGCCCCAGGGCAGTTCGCCGCCGAAGATGCCGCGCGCCACCGACGCCATCAGCGTCGCCTGCGGCGCGGCGAGCGAATTGGGCTGCTCCGCGGTCGGCGGACCGATGCCGTACGCGGCCGCCAGCAGGTTGAGCACCGGCGCCATGATCAGCGCGCACGAGAACGCGCCGATTCCGAGCATCAGCTGCTGCTTCCAGGGCGTGGCGCCGACGATGTAGCCGGCCTTGAGGTCCTGCAGGTTGTCGCCGCCGACCGCCGCCGCGCAGCACACGACCGCGCCGATCATGATCGCGGCGACCGCGCCGATCGGCGAGTCCGCGCCGAGCAGCAGCACCAGCACCAGCGCCGCGAACAGGATGGTCGCGATGGTGATGCCCGACACCGGGTTGTTCGACGACCCCACCAGCCCCGCCAGGTACGCCGACACCGAGACGAACAGGAAGCCCGCCACGATCATGATGATCGTCATCGGGATGCTGACGAACCACTGGCCGACGATGGCCTGGTACAGCGCCAGCAGCGGCAGCACGAACACGACCAGTGCCGCGAGCATCCACTTCATCGGCAGGTCGCGCTCGGTCTCGGCGATGTTGTCGCCGGCGCCCTTGCGGGCCGCCGCGATGCCGCTGCGGATGCCGGACACCAACGACTTGCGCAGCGAGAACAGGGTCCACACGCCGCCGATGAGCATCGCGCCGACGCCGAGGTAGCGGATCTTGGCGTCCCAGATCGCAAAGGCGGTCGTGGCCGCGTCCTGGCCGGCGACGGCCGCCGCGAGCGCCGCGTCACCGCCGAGGAAGAACGCCTCGTAGGCCGGGATCGCGATGTGCCAGGACAGGATGCTGCCGGACACCACGACGATCCCGATGTTCAGGCCGACGATGTAGCCCACGCCCAGCAACGCCGGCGACAGGTTGGTGCCGAGGTAGCCCAGGTAGCCGCCGAGGTAGCCGGAGCCGGCCGCCGTGTCGGGCATCATCCGCATGCCGCTGCCGGCGGCCAGCTTCACCAGCGCGCCGATCCCGGCGGCAAGCCCGAGGATCCTCAGGCCGGGGCCGGGGTTCTCGCCGGCCTTCAGCACTTCGGCCGCGGCCTTGCCTTCGGGGAACGGCAGCGGGTCCTCGACGATCATGGTCCGGCGCAGCGGCACCGAGAACAGCACGCCGAGCAGGCCGCCGAGGCCGGCGATCGCCAGCACCCACGAGTAGCGGAAGTCGTCCCAGTACCCCAGCAGCACCAGCGCCGGGATGGTGAAGATCACGCCCGCGGCGATCGACGAGCCGGCCGAGGCGCCGGTCTGGACGATGTTGTTCTCGAGGATGGTGCCGCCGCCGAGCAGGCGGAGAACGCCCATCGACACGACGGCCGCCGGGATGGCGGTGGCGATGGTCAGCCCGGCGAACAGCCCGAGGTACGCATTGGCCGCGGCCAGGATCATCGCGAGGATGATCGCCAGCAGCACGGCGCGGAACGTCAGTTGCGGGATGGCGCCGGGCGTGGCGCCCGGTGCGGCGTGCTGCGTGCTCATCGACTCGTCCCCTGGGTGTCAGCGGCCGATGGTGGCACGGGACGACACGCCCCGGAAGTGCGCGGCGGGGTCAGCGTTGCGTGCTGGCCGCTCCCGCGACGCCGGCCGTCGCGGCGTCCTTCGGGCCGATGTGGCGTTCCAGGAATCCGAGGACCCGCTGCTGGAATTCGACGCGGTGGGCATCGACGTAGAAGCCGTGGCCCTCGGTGTCGTAATACAGCGTCTCCACGGGCACGCCGGCCTGGCGCAGGGCCCGCTCCATCCGGTGCGAATGCTCGATGGGGGTGCGCTCGTCCTCGCCGCCGGCGGCGAGGAACACGGGCACGTCGATCCGGTCGGCCAGGTGCACGGGGGACACGGCCGCCAGCCCGCCGCGCTCGCCGACCCAGTCGCGCAGGAACGCGAGGCCGGAGCGCAATTCGCGGGTGTCGCCCTGCCCGTACATCAGCGGCAGGTCGTAGACGCCGACGTAGCCGATCGCGCACTGGTACAGCGTCGGTTCGCGCGCCACGCCCATCAGCGCGGCGTAGGCGCCATAGCTCGCCCCGAAGATGCAGATCCGGTCCGCGTCGGCGATGCCTTCGGCGATCGCCCAACGGGTCGCGTCGGTGATGTCGTCCTGCATCGCGCGGCCCCACTGCTGGGCACCGGCCTGCAGGAAGTCGCGGCCGCGGAAACCGGAACCCCGGAAGTTCACCTGGAGCACGCCGTAGCCGGCGGCCGCCAGCAGTTGCACTTGCGGATCGAAGCCCCACACGTCCGCGATGCCGTAGGGTCCACCGTGGGGCATCACCACCAGCGGGACATCCTTGCCGGCGCTGCCCGGCGGCAGGGTCAGGTAGCCGTGCAGGTCCAGGCCATCGCGCGCCTCCAGCTGGATCGGCCGCATCCCGGCCATCGCCTCCGGATCCAGCCATTCGCGGCGGCTGATCATGTACCGCGCCTGCTTGTCCTGCGTGTCGAACAGGTAGATGTCGCCCGGGTTGCGGTCGTTGTCGACCTCCACGAGCAGCAGTTTGCCGTCGGCCGTGCGCGAGGTGACGCGGACGGTCGAACCTTCGAAGGCCTGCTCCAGGCTGCGCACGAGCCGGGCATCCTCGCCCTCCGGGTCGAAGAAGACGCTTCGCGTCCGGCCGTCGGGCAGGACGACGCCCACCGGGACGCCGCGGCTGCCACGGATCGTGGACATCGGATCCACGTCGTCGTCGCGGAACACCTCGGACCGCTTCCCCGTGGCGGGGTCGAAGGCGACGACCGCGTCGGGACCGCCGGCGCGCTCGGTCTGCAGGTAGGCGACCTTGCCGTCCGCGGAAAAGCCGAGCGGCCACACCACCATGCCGGACACCGACTCGTCGTTCACCAGCTCCCACTCGGCGCCGTCGCCGGCGCGATGGTAGAGCTTGCTGGTGTTCTCGACGTCGGACCCCACGATGAAACGGACCTCGCCATCGCCGTCGGTGGCGAAGCTGGCGTTGATCACCGGACCACTGGTGACGCGCTGACGTCGCCCGCTGTAGACGTCCATCTTCTCGACGCGGCTGAAGGAGTCGCCGGCAAAGCCACTCACTTCGATCAGCACGTTGCGGTCGTCGTCCGGCAGGGCGTCGAGCAGGAACGCGGCGACGTGCTCGGTTTCCTTGCGTCGGATGCGGCTGCCTGCGCTCATCTCGCGGACGTCCTGGCCCACCAGGATCTCCGGATCGCCGCCGTCCGCGTCGATGGCGTACAGGTTGCCGGTCAGCATCGGCTGGTCGAGCAGGCCGATCTTCTCGGCCATGCTGATCAGCACGCGGGTCGGGTTGACCCACTGGAAGTCGTAGACGTAGCTGTTCTTGCCGAGGCTGAACATGGCGATGGCCTTGTTGTCCTCGCGACGCACCATCATCAGCACCGAACGGCCCTCGCCGGGGACCGTGGCGGCATAGAAGCGCCCGTCCGGGGACAGCTTGATCTGGCCGATCGCATCATCGCGCATGAACAGATCGACGTCGGGCCGGTCGACGCCGGGCGTGGCGGCGAGCGCCGGGCCCGGCGCGAGCGCCAGGTTCATGGCCAGCAAGCCGGCCAGCAACAGGATTCGCATGGGGGGGTGCTCTCTCTACTTTCCAGGGGGAGCGCCAACAACGTGTGGCGCTTGGGCCGCGGCGGCGCCGCGGCGGGGCTCAGCGTTCGTGCCGTGCCCGGGCCAGGGTATCGAGGACCCT
>CAMPJU010000039.1 GCA_946886995.1 uncultured Lysobacteraceae bacterium | reverse complement strand
CGATAGGACCGCATCCTCCCTGAAATCGCCATGAAGGAACTCCACGCCGGCCAGCGGCGGCATCTCCAGGATGTCCAGGGCGATGACCCGCCCGGGATTGCGCTGGTCCTGCGATCCCAGTTCCTGCCGCACCCATTGCGACCAGCCGCCGGGCGCCGCGCCCAGGTCCACGACCACCATGCCGGGCTTGAGCAGTCGGTCGCGCGCGACCAGTTCCTCGAGCTTGTACGCGGCCCGCGACCGCATGCCCTCCGCCTGCGCCTTCTTCACGTAGGGATCGGAGAAATGCTCCTTCAACCAGCGCTGGCTGGATTTGCTGCGGGTCGGCATAAGCCCTGCATGATACCCTGCGCCCCCCGGCGTTCCTGCCGGTTTCCTGCACAAGATCGCCTGCATGCCGACGTCCCTGACCCCCGCCCAGACCCGCTTCCTGCGAGGCCAGGCGCATGACCTCAGGGCCATCCTGCAGGCCGGTGCCAAGGGCGTCACCGACGCGCTGGTGGCCGAGGTCGACCTGGCCCTGGAGCAACACGAACTGATCAAGGTGAAGATCGCCGGCCAGGAGCGGGAAGCGCGCGATGCCGCGATCGCCGACCTGGCCACGCGCGCCGATGCGGTGCTGGTGCAGCGGATCGGCCATACCGCGGTGCTCTACCGTCCTTCGAAGGACAAGCGCCGGATCGTCTTGCCGCGCTGATCGCCCCGGGCAACGCACGCGATGCAGCTCGACTACGACCGTCCCGACTACGCCTACGTCCTGCGCGCCGCCGATGGTGCCAGCGCGCTGGTCAATGAGCGCGCCCTCGCGCGCAGTTTCGTCATCGCGCCGGATGTACTCGTCGAGGAATGGGACGCCTGCGACGCCGCGGCGCTAACGGCCTCCGATCTCGAGCCGGTGCTGGCGCTGCAGCCGGAGGTCGTGGTGCTGGGCACGGGTGCACGCCAGGTGTTCCCGCCCGCATCCGTGCTGGCCGCCTGCCTGTCGCGCGGGATCGGCATCGAGGTGATGGCCAACCCGGCCGCCGCCCGCACCTTCCACGTCCTGGCCGGCGAAGGACGCAAGGTCGTCGCCGCCCTGATCCTCCAGGGAAACCCGTAGGACCGCTACTTGCGGGGAAGGTAGCGCTGCGGGTCGACGGGCTTGCCGTCGTGGCGGATCTCGAAGTGCAGCATGTCGCGGTCGGCGCCGGTGCGGCCCATCTCGGCGATCTGCTGGCCCGCGCTCACCTTCGCGCCTTCGGCGACCAGTCGCGCGCGGTTGTGCCCGTAGGCCGACAGCCACGACGCGTCGTGCTTGACGATCACCAACTCGCCGTAACCGACCAGCCCCGAGCCCGAATACACGACCACGCCGTCGGCCGCGGCGCGCACGGGGTCGCCGCGCTTGCCGGCGATGTCGATGCCCTGGCGCGTCGGATCCCCGCTGGCGAACGTGCTGATGACCTGGCCCTCGGCGGGCCACGCCCAGGCAAGGCCGCTGGCGGCCGCGGAGGGTGCCGGTGCCGGGGGCGGTCGCCGGGTCGTCGTGGTCGTGGGTGGCCGTCGATCGGCGTCGCGTGTCGGTCGGCTCGCGACGGTGCGTCCGCCGGCGGCCGCGCGACCGGACAACTTCAGCCGCTGGCCCGGATAGATGGTGTACGGCGGACCGATGCCGTTCCATGCCGCCACGTCGCGAAAGTCCAGGCCGTTACGGAACGCGATGCCATACAGCGTGTCGCCCCGCTGGACGATGGTGGTCGCGCCGTCGCGACTGGCCGGCACGCGGCGCGCATCGCGCTCCGGGATCACGCGGGTACTGGTGCACGAGGCGAGCAGCGCCAGCGACACCATCAACACGATTGCGCCTGCGGCCCTGCCCATCGCGCCCCTGCCCGTCACGTCCCTGCCCATCACGTCCCCCATGCGTGCCATGCCAGCCAGCCACCGAGTGCGGCCAGCAGCGCCATGGCCACCCAGCCCACCGGCTCGATGTAGCGGTTCAACGCCGCCTCGGCCCTCGCGCCACCCAGCCGGATGGCCAGCGCGATGAGGTACACCCGCTTCCCGCGCCCGACCAGCATGCTGGCCAGGAACGGCAGCATCGGTACACCGACGATGCCCGAGGCCCAGGTGAATATCTTCAGCGGAATGGGCGTGAATCCCGCCAGAACGAGGATCCAGAACGCCTTCCACGGGGATTCCTCGGCGATCCCCCGCAGGTAGGCCACCTGCCCTTCGATCTTCTCGATCCAGCCCAGCGCCTCGAACAGCGGCTTGACCAGTTCGTACGCGAAATGCCCGAGCGCGTACCCGACCACCGCGCCGGCCAGCGACCCGGCCAGGCTGATCGTCGCGAACCGGAACGCCCGCAACGGCTGTGCGAGCGACATCGGCGCGAGCATCACCTCCGGCGGCACCGGGAACACGACCGCCTCGGCGAAGCTCAGGACGCCCAGCAGGGAGGGCGCGCGGGGATGCCGCGCCCAGGCCATCGTGCGCAGGTACAGCGGCCCGAACAGCCTCACCGGTCGACCAGCCCGGACAGCAGCGGCACGAACACCACCGGGCCCAGGTCGGACTGTTCCAGCCGGCCATCCGCAGTACGGCGCAATCGCAGCAACGACTGCCCCTGGGCCCCGCCGACGGGGGCGACGAGGGTGCCGCCGGGCGCCAGTTGCATGGACAGCGCGTCGACCAGCGCCGGCGCGGCGGCGGTGACGACGATGGCGTCGTAAGGCGCGAGTTCCGGCCAGCCGGCGCGACCGTCGTCGTGCTTGCTGCGCACGTGGAGGTCCAGGGTGCGGAAGCGCTTGCGCGCGGTGCGCAGCAACTCGCCGATGCGCTCCACGGTGAACACCTGCAGTCCGAGCGCGGCCAGGATGGCCGCCTGGTAGCCGGACCCCGTGCCCACTTCCAGCACCTTCGGCGCCGCATCGCCGGTGGAGTGCGCCGGCAGGCCCTCGAGCACCGCCTCGGTCATGCGCGCCACCACCCACGGTTGCGAGATCGTCTGCCCGTGGCCGATCGGCAGCGCGTTGTCCTCGTAGGCGCGCGCCGCCAGTGCCTCGTCGACGAACAGGTGGCGCGGCACGGTCCGGATCGCGTTGAGGACGCGTTCGTCGGAGATTCCTTCGGCGCGCAGGCGCTCGATCAGCCGGTCGCGCACGCGCTGGCCGGTCATGCCCATGCCGATCGCCTCGGGCTGGAGCCGCAGCCGCGGCGTCACGCGGCGCCCCGCTTGCGCGCCGCTTCGCCCGTGAGCGCATCGCCCAGGCCGCCGACCCAGCTGGCCACCTGGTCGAGCGCCTGGTAACGGGTGAGGTCGACGTGGATCGGGGTGATCGAGATGTTGCCGGTGCGGATCGCGTGGAAATCGGTGCCCGCACCCGCGTCCTGCTCGGCGCCGGCGGGGCCGATCCAGAACCAGCGGCGCCCGCGCAGGTCGACCTGGGACACGCACTCCTCGGCGCGATGCCGGTTGCCCAGCCGGGTCACCTCGAAGCCCTCGATCTCCTCCCAGGGGAGATCGGGCACGTTCACGTTGAGGATGGTGTCGGCGGGCAACGGGTCGGTGGCCAGTCGCGCGACGATCTCGACCGCGGCGCGCGCGGCCGTTTCGTAGGTACGCGGGCTGCCCTCGCAGGTGCACAGCGACACCGCGAGCGCCGGCAGGCCGAGGAACCGGCCTTCCATCGCCGCGGCGACGGTGCCGGAGTAGATGACGTCGTCGCCCAGGTTGCCGCAGGTGTTGATGCCCGAGACGACGATGTCGGGCTCTTCCTCGAGCAGGCCGGCGAGCGCCACGTGCACGCAGTCGGTGGGCGTGCCGTGCACGCGCCAGGTGCGGTCGTCGATCTTCGACACGCGCACCGGCAGGTCGAGCGTCAGCGAATTGCTGGCCCCGGAACGATCCCGGTCCGGCGCGACCACCACGACGTCGTGCCCGGCCGCGCGCAACCCTTCGGCGAGGATGCGGATGCCGGGGGCGTCGACACCGTCGTCGTTGCTGACAAGTACGCGCATGAGGCCGTCATGATAGCCCGCGCGCTACCCTTGGCGCATGCCCAGGCCGCCCCGAGACGACGACCACGCCAAGCCCGTCGACGAGGGTGACGATGCCGCCCTGTTCCGCGATTCGATCGGACCGGTGCGCGCGTTGCCGGCGAGGCCCGCGCCACCGGCACGACCGAGGCCGAAGCCGCGCGCCGCGATGGCCGAGCGCGACGAGATCGATGCACGCAGCGAGTTCGTGCGCGCGATGGACGAACCCCTGCTCGAGGCCGGGGACGCGCTGGCGTTCAGGCGCGACGACGTCCCCGCGCGCACCTTGCAGCGACTGCGGCGCGGCGAGTTCGCGGTGCAGGACGAACTGGACCTGCATCTCTCCGGCGCGCGCGAAGCCGAAGCGATCCTGCGCGCATTCATCGCCCACGCGCGCGATGCCGGCCATGGCTGCGTGCGGGTGATCCACGGGAAGGGCCTGCACAGCACCGACGCGTTCGGGCGCGGCGGCGTGCCGGTCCTCAAGAACCTGGTCGACAGGATGCTGCGCCAGCGATCGGACGTGCTGGCGTTCCATTCGGCGCCGCCCCGTGCGGGCGGCACCGGCGTCGTGCTGGTGCTGCTGGCGCCGCCGAAGCGGCGCTGAAGCTCAGTCGTCCCCGTCGCGGACCTTGGGCGGGTTGACCCACTTCACTTCGACGCCTCGCGTGGCGGCGATCGATTCGACGGCCGCGATATACCTGGCGTCGTTGACCATGCGCGCGTCATAGCCCGGCTTGATGGTCGCGTAGCGGTCGTCGGCCGTGGTGGCGCACGACGCGAGCAGGGCGGTGGCGGAAGCGGCAATGAACAGGCGATTGCGTGTCTTCATGGCGTGTCCTTCCTGAAGGCGCGGCCGGCGGCCGCGGTGCGGGCGCCGGCGGGCGGCGCCTTGCCACAGGTCATACGCCCCGCTAACGCGGCACGACCAGTGCGGAGGGACACGTTCCGACGAACGGTACGCCGGACGGTCCGTCAACGCTGTCCGGCGGCATCGACGACCGTGCCGAGCTCGGCCAGCACGGCGGTGGCGTAGGTGCCCGGCGGCAGGTCGAAGCGCAGGCGCAACGCGTCCGGCGCCGGCCGGTCCCACGCCAGGTCGAGCGGTCTCAGCCGCAGTGCGCGCCGCTCCTGGCGCAGCCCGGCGCGCTCCAGCCCTCGCGCGAGCGCAGGCGCATCGCTCGCCTCGATCACCGCGGATTCCAGCGCCCGGGCGTCGTCACGGCTGCGCAATTCCCCCTTCCCCCACAGCGGGCCGCTGGGGTGGATGTCGAACGCCGCCAGGCGTGCCGCCAACGCGTCGTCGAACGGCTCGGGGCCGAACACGCTGCGGCTCCCGTCCAGGATCCAGGCCTCTCCCGCGAGCGGCGCGTCCCACGTGCCCTCGCCGACCCTGCGGGCGAGCACCCGGTTGAACAGCTCCGACCGCGCCGCCGAGAGCAGCAGCCCGCGCTGCTCCCGGCGCACGCGGCGCCCGGCGAACATGGCCAGGGCCTCGGCGACGTTGCCGCCGCCATGGCCGAAGCGCTGCTCGCCGAAGTAATTGGGCACGCCGCGCGTGGCGACCGCCCGCAACCGGGCGTCGATCGCATCGGCATCGCCCCGCACGCCGCGCAGCACGAGTTCGAACCGGTTCCCCGCCAGCGCGCCGCGCGGCAGCTTGCGCGCATGGCGCGCCTGCCCGAGCACGCGCAGCCCATCGCCCTCCAGCGCGGCGATGTCGGGCGCGTCGCGTCCCGGAAGGTGCACCGTGAAACGCTGGGTCGTGACGGCGTGCCGGTCCTTGAGCCCCGCGTAACCGATGGCGGCTTCGGGCACCCGCGCCCATTCGGCGATCCGCTTCGCGGCGAAGCCGGTGTTCATCCCGCGCTTCTCCACCACCAGCAGCAGGTGCTCGCCGCTGCCGCTCGCTTCGAACGCATCGAGTTCGTCGACCCGGAAATCCTCGGCGGCCTCGCGCATGCGCGCCTGGAGCACGGACGTGCCCAACGCACGCGGCAGGTCCGTCATGCGCGTGCCAGCAGGCAGACGGCCTGCGCGGCGATGCCCTCCTCGCGCCCGGTGAAGCCGAGCCGTTCGCTGGTGGTGGCCTTCACGCTGATCGCGTCCAGCGCGACGCCGAGCCCGGACGCGAGTGCGGTGCGCATCGCATCCACGTGCGGGGCGACCCGGGGCCGCTCGCAGACCACGGTGACGTCCGCGTTGGCGACCACCCAGCCGCGTTCGGCCGCGAGCATCCGGCAATGGCGAAGGAACTGGCGGCTGTCCGCGCCGCGCCAGCGTTCGTCCGAGGGCGGGAAGTGGCGACCGATGTCGCCGAGCGCGAGTGCGCCGAGGATGGCGTCGCACAGCGCGTGGATCACCACGTCGCCATCGCTGTGTGCCTGGATCCCGCGCGGGTGCGGGATCCGCACGCCGCCGAGCATCACGTGGTCGCCGTCGCCGAAGGCGTGGACGTCGAAGCCCTGGCCGATGCGCAGGTTCACGTGGCGGCTCCCCTGCCCAGGCGCGCCACCAGCAGGTAGTCGGCGAGCGCCAGGTCCGCCGGCGTGGTGACCTTCAGGTTGTCGTCCCGGCCTTCCACCAGGCACGGATGGCGGCCGAGGCGCTCCACCGCCATGGCCTCGTCGGTGGCGACGACGCCGTCGGCGCGCGCGCGCAGCAGTGCTTCCCGCAACAGGTCGCGCCGGAACGCCTGCGGCGTCAGCGCGCGCCAGAGCGATTCGCGTGGCTCGGTGCCGACGCTGCGGCCGTCGCCGCGGTCGCGCTTGAGCGTGTCGCGCACCGGGGCGGCCAGCAGTGCGCCATCCGGGCCATCGAGCGCGGCGTCGATGAGGCGGGACAGGTCGCCCGGGTGCAGGTTCGGCCGCGCGGCGTCGTGGACCAGCAACAGGGCATCGTCCGCCACGCCTTCCGGCAGCGCCTCCAGCGCCGCCAGCACCGAGTCGGCGCGCTCGCCCCCGCCGATGCACGCGACGACGGGCTTGCCCTGGCGTCGCGTCCATTGCGGCCATCGCGTGTCGTCGTCGGCGATCGCGACGACCACCCCGGCGACGCGCCGGTCCGACAGCACCGCGTCCAGCGCATGCGCCACCAGCGGCTGCCCGGCGATCGGCAGGTACTGCTTCGGCACTTCGCCGCCGAAGCGCTCGCCGTGTCCCGCCGCCGGGACGATGGCCCAGGCCATTTCACTCATCGGTCGCTCCTCCTGGCGCCGCGGCCTCGACCGCCGCGGGCTCCACCACGCGATAGAACGTCTCGCCGGGCCGGATCATGCCGAGCTCGCTGCGCGCACGCTCCTCGACGGCCGCTTCGCCGGACTTGAGGTCGTGCACCTCGGCCGCGAGCGCATCATTGCGCTGGCGCAGCCGCGCGTTCTCCGCTTCCTGTCGCGCGACGTCCCGTTGCAGCGCGGCCACCTCGCGCTGGCCACCGTTGCCGAACCACAGGCGGTACTGCAGCCACCCGAGCAGCACCACCAGCAACAGCACGATGGCCCGGAGGACGCGCATGGGGCCGGCGTCAGCCCTTCAGCGAGACGAAGGCGTCGCGGCCGGCGTAGCGGGCGTCGTTGCCCAGCTGCTCCTCGATCCGCAGCAGCTGGTTGTACTTGGCCACGCGGTCGCTGCGGCACAGCGAACCGGTCTTGATCTGCGTGGCGGTGGTCGCCACCGCGATGTCGGCGATGGTGGTGTCCTCTGTCTCGCCGGACCGGTGCGACACCACCGCGGCGTAGCCGGCGCGGTCGGCCATCGCGATCGCTTCCAGCGTCTCGCTGAGGGTGCCGATCTGGTTGACCTTGATCAGGATCGCGTTGGCCACGTGCTGCTCGATGCCCTCGCGGAAGATCCGCGGGTTGGTCACGAACAGGTCGTCGCCCACCAGCTGCACCTTGTCGCCGAGCTCGGCGGTGAGCTGCTTCCAGCCGTCCCAGTCGCCCTCGTCCATGCCGTCCTCGATGGTCGCGATCGGATACTGCCGGCACCAGCCGGCCATGAACTCGACGAACTGCGCGCTGGTCAGGCGCCGGCCTTCGCCGGTGAGGTTGTACTTGCCGTTGTCGAAGAACTCGCTGCTGGCGACGTCCAGCCCGAGCAGGATGTCGTCGCCCGCGTGGTAGCCGGCCTTGCCGATGGCCTCGAGGATCGTCTCGAGCGCTTCCTCGTTGCTGCGCAGGTCCGGGGCGAACCCGCCTTCATCGCCGACCGCGGTCGACAGGCCGTGGCCCTTGAGCACCGACTTGAGCGAGTGGAACACCTCGGTCCCCGCGCGCAACGCGTCCGAGAACGAGTCGAAGCCGACCGGCAGGATCATGAATTCCTGCAGGTCGACGTTGTTGTCCGCGTGCGCGCCGCCATTGATGATGTTCATCATCGGCACCGGCAGCACCGGCGCGCGCTCGCCTGCGAGGTGGCGCCATAGCGGCATGCGCTTCGACGCGGCCACCGCGTGCGCGTTCGCGAGCGAGACGCCGAGCAGCGCGTTCGCGCCCAGCCGACCCTTGTTCTCGGTGCCGTCCAGGTCGACGAGGCGCTTGTCCAGCGCCGCCTGGTCGCCCGCGTCGAAGCCACCGAGCGCCTTGGCGATCGTGGTGTTGACGTGCTCGACCGCCTTGCGCACGCCCTTGCCGAGGTAGCGCGTGCGGTCGCCGTCGCGCAGTTCCACGGCCTCCTTCGTGCCGGTCGACGCGCCGGACGGCACCATCGCCCGTCCGAAGCTGCCATCGGCCAGCGTCACCTCCGCCTCGAGGGTCGGGTTGCCCCGGCTGTCCAGGATTTCCCGTGCGTGAACCTTCGCGATCGTCGTCATGGAACTCGTCGTGTAGTCAGAAAAAAGAAGTGGCCGCGACCTAGACCTGGCTTTCGAGGAACGCGCCACGCTTGGCGACTTCGTCGATGGCCATGAGGGTTTCCAGCAGTGCGCGCATCTTCGGCAGCGGCCAGGCATTGGGGCCATCCGACAGCGCCTCTTCCGGGCGCGGGTGCGTCTCCATGAAGATGCCGCTGATGCCCACGGCCATCGCGGCGCGCGACAGCACCGGCACGAACTCGCGCTGGCCGCCGCTCTTGCCGCCGGCGCCGCCGGGCAGCTGCACCGAGTGCGTCGCATCGAACACCACCGGGCAGCCGGTGTCGCGCATCACCGCCAGCGAGCGCATGTCGCTGACCAGGTTGTTGTAGCCGAAGCTGGCGCCGCGCTCGCAGACCATGAT
>CAMPJU010000038.1 GCA_946886995.1 uncultured Lysobacteraceae bacterium | reverse complement strand
CGCGAGGACGTGTCCAAGGTGCCGTTCCTGGGCGACCTGCCCTTCATCGGCAACCTGTTCCGCAGCAAGGGCCGCAGCCACGAGAAGGCCGAGCTGCTGATCTTCGTCACCCCGAAGGTCATGCGGGTGGCGCAGCGCGGCTAGGCCGCCCCGCGCCGTCCGGGCGGTCACGTGGCCACGATCCGCCGCGAGCTGTTCCCGGGCGAGGTCCTCTTCACGCAAGGCGATCCCGCCGGTTGCGCTTGGCTGGTGGAGCGCGGCGAGGTCATCCTGCAGGTCGAGTCCGCCGCCGGCCCGCAGCCGCCGCGGATCTTCGGCGCCGGCGAACTGATCGGTGAACTCGCGTTGCTCGACGGCGCGCCGTACCGCGCGACCGCCATCGCGCGCGACGACGCAGTGCTGCTGGCGATCGACGCCGACCAGTTCGGCGAGCGCATCGATGCCGCCGATCCGATCGTGCGGGCGATGGTCGACAGCCTCCGCGGCCGGATGCGCGCGCTGCAGGAGGCGCTCCCCGCCGGGACGCCGCTGCCGCTGGAAGACCAGCCCTGCGACGATCCCGAGGAACGCGCGGGCATCGCCAAGATCCACTTCGAGACGCAGCTCAGGGAAGCCCTGGACGAGGGCACACTGGAGGTCCATTACCAGCCGATCTGGGACCTGCAGGCCGGCCGCGTCGGTGGCTACGAGGCGCTCGTGCGCTGGAAGCACGACACGCTCGGACAGGTGTCGCCGGCGGATTTCATCCGGCTCGCCGAAGAGACCTCGCTGATCGTGCCGCTGGGCGAGTACGTGCTCGACCGTGCGATCGCGGTCCTGCGCGGACTGCACGCGACCCACGGCGACGCACTGCCGAGCATCGCGGTGAACCTGTCGGCGCGGCAGCTGGTGCAGCCGGGCATGGCGCGGCAGGTCGTCGCGCGCATCGAGCAGGCGCGCCTGCCGAAGGGCGCGCTGAAACTCGAAGTCACCGAAAGCAGGATGCTCGACTACGGGCCGGTCGCCGCCGTGATGCGCCACTGCCGCGCGCAGGGCGTGCCGTTCGCGCTGGACGACTTCGGCACGGGCTACTCGAACCTCACGCACCTGCACGAGCTCGAGTTCGAATACCTGAAGGTCGACCAGGCGTTCTGCCGGAACATGCTGGGCGCGCCGCGCGCGATGGCGATAGTGGAGGCCATCGTGGCGATGGGCCACGGCATCGGTGCGCAGATCATCATGGAAGGCGTCGAGACCCGCGAGCAGCTCGACGCACTGCGCCGCATGCGTGTCCGCCACGCCCAGGGCTGGCTCATCGGCAAGGCCCAGCCCGCCGAAGCCGTGCTCTCCGGCGAGGCTGCCGCCGTCACGGTCTGACTTCTTACACTGGGCATCCACGGGCGAACCTTCACGCTGGCGATCGGTCAAACTCGACCGGACCGACCGCGAACGAAGCAGGCGCGCACCCGATGGACGACACCCGTAGCGAAACGACCGCCGCGCGCGGTGCCCCAGGCGACGGCGAGCTGGCGCGCCTGCACGATGTTTTCCGCGCGCTGCGCGACTCCCTGGCTTCCACGATCGTCGGCCAGGCGGCACTGGTCGACCGCCTGCTGATCGCGCTGCTCGCCGACGGCCACCTGCTGGTGGAGGGCGCGCCCGGCCTGGCCAAGACCACCGCGATCCGCACCCTGGCCGCGCACCTCGAGGCCGACTTCGCCCGCGTCCAGTTCACCCCCGACCTGTTGCCTGCCGACCTCACGGGCACCGAGGTCTGGCGGCCGCAGGACGGCCGATTCGAGTTCCAGCCCGGCCCGATCTTCCATCCGCTGCTGCTCGCCGACGAGATCAACCGCGCACCGGCGAAGGTGCAGTCGGCGCTGCTCGAAGCGATGCAGGAGCGGCAAGTGAGCATCGGCGGCACGACGTTCCCGCTCGAAGACCCGTTCCTGGTGCTGGCGACGCAGAACCCGATCGAGCACGAGGGCACGTTCCCGCTGCCCGAGGCCCAGCTCGACCGCTTCCTGATGCACGTCCGCATCGGCTATCCGGAAGCCGCGGCCGAAACCGAGATCCTGCGCCTGGCGCGCGAGCGTGCGCGCGACCGCCTGCAGCACGCACCGCCCCCGCCGTCGCAGCTGCCGCAGGCGGACGTGTTCGCCGCACGCGCGGCGGTGCTGGACCTGCACGTCGCGCCGGCGCTCGAGCGCTACCTGGTCGAGATCGTGCTCGCCTCGCGCGAGGCGGGGCGCTACGACGCGGCACTGGCGCGTCGCATCGCGTGGGGCGCGAGTCCGCGCGGTTCGATCGCGCTCGAGCGCTGCGCGCGTGCGCACGCGTGGCTCGCCGGACGCGACTTCGTGACGCCGGACGACGTGCGCGCCATCGCGCCGGACGTGTTGCGCCACCGCATCCTGCCGAGCTACGAGGCGACCGCCGAAGGCTGGGACGGCGAGCGCCTGGTCGGCGCGTTGCTGGAGCAGGTGCCGCTGCCGTGAGCGACGGCGTCCGCCCGACGCTCGCCGAGCTGGTCGCGCTGCGCGCGCTGGTCGGTGGCCGTCGCGTGCCGCCGCGCGGGCGGCACGGCGTGCACGGCCACGGCTTGTCGCCGCTGCGTGGGCGTGGCATGGAATACGCCGAATCGCGCGAGTACGCGCACGGCGACGACGCGCGGCACATCGACTGGCGGCTCACCGCCCGCAGCGGCCGCGCGCACACCAAGCTGTTCCAGGCCGAGCGCGAACGGCTGACGCTGATCGTCGCCGATACCGCGCCGGCGCTCTATTTCGGTACGCGCGTCCGCTTCAAGTCGGTGCAGGCCGCGCGCGCCGGTGCCGTCGCCGCTTGGATGGCCGTGCGCGACGGCGACCGCGTCGCCGCGCTGCGCGGCAGCGCCGACGAGGCCCCGGTGCCGCCTGCCTCCGGGCCAAGGGGCGCCTTGCGCGTGCTCGATGCGCTCGTGCGCTGGCACGGCGCGCCGCCGGCGGATGACGCGGGGCTCGCATTCGCACTCGACCACGCCGCGCGCCTGCTGCGGCCCGGTTCGCGCCTCGTGGTGCTCGCCGATCCGGCGAGCATCTCCGGGGACGGCGCTGCGTGGCCCGAGGCGAAGTGGGCCGGGCTGGCGCGCCACCACGAGGTGACCGTGGTCCTGCTGGTCGACGCCCTCGAACGCGCGCCGCCGGCTGCGCAACTCGTGTTCGCCGCGGACGGCGAGCGCATCGAACTCGACCTGTCCGTGCCCGGGCAGCGCGCGGCCTGGGCACGGACGTTCGAGGGTCCGGTATCGGACGCGCTGGACACGTTGCCCGCGCGGGGGGTGCGCGTGCACGTGCTGGCCACCGACGCACCCAGCGATGCCTGGGTGGGGGCGGCGCGGCAGGCGCCCGCGCGCGTGGCATGACCCTGGCGCTCGCCTTGCGCGACATCCACCAGCCACCGGCGCCGCCGTTCTGGCCGCCGGCCCCCGGGTGGTGGGCGCTGTTCGCGTTGCTGCTTGCCGGCGGGTTGGCCGCATGGTGGTGGCACGCGCGACGCAGGCGGCGGCGGCGCGCGGTCGAGGCGGTATTCGACAGCGCGGTCGGCAGCGCGGACACGCCGTCCCAGGCCGTCGCCGCGATGTCCGAGGCACTGCGACGCGCCGCGCGCCGCCACGATCCGCGTGCAGACCGGATGTCGGGCGACGCCTGGCTGGCATTGCTCGCGGCGCGCCTGCCGCCGGACGAGGCGGCGGCGCTGGACCCGTCGCGCGACGCGGGCGCGTTGCTGCTCGAGGGCGTCTTCCGGGACGACGTGGCGGATGCCGAGGCCGAGGCGCTGCGCCCGCTGGCACGCAAGGCCTACCTCGCCCTGGTGCACGGCGGGAAGCCGCGACCATGATGGATGGCTCACCGGTGCCCGCCTGGCTGGCTTCGTTCGCATGGCCGTGGATGTTGCTGGCGCTGCCGTTGCCGTTGATCGCGCGCTGGCTGCTCCCGCGCCGGCGCGCGGCCGGTGCCGCACTCCGGGTTCCGTGGGGCACGCGCCTGCAGTCCGTGGCGACGTCGGCAGGCCGGTCACGCACGGCGACCGGCGCGGGCGTGCTCGCCTGGGTGGCGTGGGCGCTGCTGTGCGTCGCCGCGGCACGTCCGCAGGAACTCGGTCCGCCGATCGCGCCGCCGCAGGAAGGCCGCGACATGATGCTCGCCGTCGACCTGTCCGGCAGCATGGGCGAAGCCGACATGGAGCTCGGCGGACGGCCGGTCGACCGGCTGACCGCGGCCAAGGCGGTGCTCGCGGACTTCCTGGAACGCCGCGCGGGCGACCGCGTCGGCCTCGTCGTGTTCGGCGAACGCGCCTATGCCCTGACGCCGATGACCCGCGACCTCGCGTCGGTGGCCGCGCAGCTGGACGACAGCGTGGTCGCGCTCGCGGGACGGGAGACCGCCATCGGCGACGCCATCGGGCTCGCGACCAAGCGCCTGGTCGCCGCGCGCGCATCGGCGTCCGCACCGGACGACGGAACGGAACGACAGGCGCAGGTCCTCGTGCTGCTGACCGATGGCGTGAACACCGCAGGCGTGCTGGATCCGCGCAAGGCGGCCGAAGTCGCGCGCGACGCAGGCGTGCGGATCCACGCGATCGGCTTCGGCACGGAGGCCGGCGAAATGTCGCTGTTCGGATTCTCGCTGCCGGCGCCGGGTGGCGCCTCCATTGACGAGGAAGCGCTGCAGTACGTGGCCGAAACCACCGGCGGACGCTACTTCCGCGCGCGCGACACGCAGGCGCTGGCCGGGATCTACGCGGAGCTGGACCGGATCGAGCCGGTCGAGCGGCCCGGCGAGCCGATCCGGCCACGCATCGAACGCTATCCGCTGCCGTTGGGCGTTGCGCTCGCGCTTGCGCTGATCTCCTTCGCCTGGCCGCGGCGCGGCACGCCGCCGCGCCCTGCGATGGAGGCGACGGGCTGATGGACGCGACGTTCGCCACGTTCGCCGACCTGCATTTCCTGCGTCCCGCCTGGTTGTGGGCGCTGCTCGCCTTGCCCGCGCTCGGCTGGTGGTGGCATCGCCGCCGCGTGCACGCAAGCCCGTGGCGAACGACCGTCGACCCCCATCTGTTGCCTCACCTCCTGGATGCGGGAACGGGCCGTCGTGGCGTGGCGGGTGCGCTGGCAGCGGCATGTGCCTACGCCATTGCGGTCGTCGCGCTCGCAGGTCCCGCCTGGCAGCAGGTGGCGCAACCGACCTGGCAGGCGCCTGCACCGCTGGTGGTGGCACTCGACCTGTCGAGCGCCGCGTCCGCCCCGGACCTGCCGCCCTCGCGCCTCCTGCAGGCACGGGCGAAGCTGGACGCCTTGTTCGACGAACGCGCCGGTGGCCAGGTCGGACTGGTCGCGTATGCGGGCGATGCCTTCACCGTGGCGCCGCTGACCGACGATGCGGCGAACGTCGCGCTGTTCCTGGACGCCCTGGACCCGACCGTGATGCCGGTGGACGGTCAGCGCGCCGACCGCGCGATCGAGTGGTCCGCGCAGCTGCTGCGCCAGGCCGGCTTCGACCATGGCGACATCCTGCTGCTCACCGACCACGCCGATGCCGACGCGATCGCCGCGGCCACCGCGTCGCGCGCGGAGGGCTACCGGGTGTCCGCGCTCGGCCTGGGCACGCCGGCGGGCGCCGCCTACCGGACGCGTGCCGGGGCGATCGCGCATGCGCGACTGGACGCCGGATCGCTGCAGGCGCTCGCCGGCGCCGGCGGGGGCGGTTACGCGTCCCTGGCGCGCGACCTCTCGGACCTGCGCGCGCTGGACGTGCTGGATCCGCGCATGGCGGGCGTCGACGGTGCCGCGGGCGAGGCGCGCGCCCGACATTGGCAGGACGGCGGCTTCTGGTTGCTGGTCCCGCTGATGCTGCTGGCATTGTTGGCATTCCGTCGCGGTGGTGCCGTGGCGGCGGTGCTGTTGCTCGCATGGCTGCCGGTGCGACCCGCGGCGGCCTTCGAGTTGGCGGACCTGTGGGCGCGGCCGGACCAGCAGGCGCACGAGCGCCTCGTGCGCGGCGCGGAGGCCTACCGCGCCGGGCAATACGACCGCGCCGCGGATGCGTGGCGCGGACTGCCCGGCGCGGACGCCCGATACAACCTCGGCAATGCACTCGCCAAGGCCGGCCGCTATCGTGACGCCATCGACGCGTACGACGCGGCGCTGGCGCGCGAGCCCGGCATGGAGGACGCGGTCGCGAACCGCGCAGCCGTCCAGGCCCTGCTGGACCGGATGCCGCCCGGGGAGGGCGGCGAACCCGAGGGCGACGATGGTGGTGAGGGCGGCGACGGCGCTGCCGGACCGCCCTCCGGCGGGGATCCGGCGAACGGCTCGGGCGACCCGTCCGCTTCCGGCGAAGGCAATGCCGACGCGCCGCGCGAAACGCCGGGCCAATCCGGGTCGCAGGGTCGGGACGAAGCCCCGCCGTCGGAGACCGGCCCGTCCGATGCCGATGCGCAACGCGCCGCCGATGCCGCGCAGCGCGAACGCATGGCGCGTGCGTTGCAGGCGCAGGAGGAAGCGGAGGGTCAGGACTCGGGCCAGGCCGGGTCGGAGCAGGACGCGCCCCCGGGCGAGACGCCTGCGGAACGCGAGCGCCGCATCGCCAACGAGGCGTGGCTGCAGCGCGTGCCCGACGACCCGGGTGGCCTGTTGCGCCGCAAGTTCGCGCTGGAATACCAGCGTCGCCAGATGGAGGGCATCCGCTGATGGGCCGGATCGCCAGCAGGATCGCGTGGATGCTGGGCGTGGTGGTCGCGTGCCTCGCAAGCGCGGGCGTGCACGCCGAAACACGCGCCTGGCTCGACCGCGACCGCATCGTGCTCGGCGAAAGCGCGACGTTGAACGTCGAAACCGACCAGGCGGGCGCGGCGGCACCCGATTACGGCGCGTTGCGCGGCGATTTCCGCCTCAGCGGCCACAGCAGCAGGCGCAGCGTGGAGCTGCGCAACGGCAACCGGGTCGCGCGCTCCCTGTTCGCGGTCGCGATCGAGCCGCGGCGTGCGGGCGTGATCGGCATCCCCGCGATCTCCGTCGGCGGCGAGCGCACCGCCCCGTTGACGCTCACCGTGTTGCCGGCGAGCGCAGCCGTGCCCGCGCGTGCCGGGGAAACCGTGTTCGTCGAGACCGAAGTCGACGACACCGCGCCGTACGTGCAGCAGTCGGTCGGCCTGGTCGTGCGCCTGCACCACGCGGTGCCGCTGGTGTCCGGCGAGCTCGACGTGCCGACACCGGAAGGCGCCACGCTGCGCCGCGTCGGCGAGGACGTGCAGTACTCGCGCGAACTGGCCGGCCGCCGCTACAGCGTGCTCGAGCGCCGCTACCTGTTGATCCCGGAACGCAGCGGCACGATGACGTTGCCTGCCGCGGTGTTCGAGGGGCGCGGCGTCGGCGGGTTCTTCGACGACCTGTTCGGCAATGGCGTCGGCGACCGGCTGCAGGCACGCAGCCGCTCGGCGACGCTGCAGGTGCAGCCGGTCCCGGCGGGCGCATCGCAACCCTGGCTGCCGGTGCACGACCTGCGCCTGCGCTACGCCGCGGCACCGCAGGCCGCGCGCGCGGGCGAGGCCGCGACCGTCGTGGTCGAGGCAACGGTCGATGGCGCCGGTGCAGGGTCCGTGCCCGAGCTGTCGCTGGTGGTGGGCGGCGGGGCACAGGTCTTCGCCGAGCCCCCGCAGGTCGACGAGCGTCTCCGCGACGGGCGGCCGCAGGCGACGGTCACGCGCCGGTTCTCGGTGGTCCCCGCGCGCGCGGGTCGGCTCCGCATCGAGGGGCCCGCGCTTGCCTGGTGGGACGTGCGGGCGGATGCGCCGCGCACGGCGACGCTCCCCGCGCTGGACCTCCAGGTCGCGGAGGGAGAAGGCGCGTTCGCGGCGCCGCCGGCGTCGTCGCGGCCCGACGCCGGCGAAGCGGCGGGTGATGCCCCGCAGCCTGGCGCGGACGGCTGGGTCCGGGTTCCCGGCATCCAGGGCGAAGCACGTGCGTGGGCGGTGGTCGCCGTCGGGTTCGCGCTGCTGTGGCTGGTGACGCTCGCCTGGGGCCTGGGGCGCAAGCCCGGGAGCCGGGCGGGACAGCCGCGCGACCTGCGGAACGCGGCGCAGCCGCAGAAATCCACGGCCGGCCTGCGCCGGGCGCTGTCCGGCGGCGACCTCGGCGAGATACTGGACGCACTGCGCGCGCTCGCACCCGCAGGGGCCGGCAACGGCTGGCGTGCGTCGATCGCGGATCCCGCGCAGCGGGAGGCCGTCGAAGCGATGGAGCAGGCGCGCTGGGGGCAGGGCGATCCCGGTGCGGCGCGCGAGATGGCGCGCAACGCGTTCGCGCGCGGCCCTCGGTGGCAGCCCGTTGCCACGGCAACTACCGACGAGGCGCTGCCGCCGCTGTATCCGCGCTAGGGGGTCGCCAGCGGCAGCGTGCAACGCAGGCGCAAGCGTCCGTCTTCCTCGCCCGCTTCGAGCGTCCCGCCATGGGCCTGTGCGATCGCGCGTGCCAGCAACAGCCGCAGCCCGAGGCTGTGCTCGCCCGGATCCGGGAGCGGCTGTTCCAGCAATGCATGTCCTGTCGGGGCGGGTCCGCCGGTGGCCACCACGTCGAGGACCAGCTGCGTACCATCGGTACGCACGCGCACCCCGGGGATGGCGCCACCTCCGTGTGCACGGGCATGTTCGAGCAGCGCGCGCAGCAACTGCACCACGCGGCGCTGGTCGCCCACCATCGTCGCCAGCAGCGACTCGTCGTCGATGTCGGCGGGTGCGCCACCGGCGCACCCCGTGCCGGTCATCGCGACTTCCAGCAACTGGACCGGCTCGATGCGCGTGGTCGTCCCTAGCAACCGGTCGTGCCCGGCGCGCAACCAGTCGTCCAGCTCGTCGATCATCGCGGCCAGGCGACCGACCTGGCGGTCGAGCAGGGCGTGGAGTTCCTCGCGCCTGGCGCCGTCCAGCTCGCCGCTGCGCAACAGGTAGACCGCGGTCTGCAGCGGTGCCAGCGGACCGCGCAGGTCGTGGGCGAGGCGGTCGAGGCCCGGCATCGCCGGCTTCGCGGCACGCTCGTTCAAGAGGATGCCGCCTGCCGGTCGTCGTCGCCCCGGCGCACGCTCGCACAGATGTCCCGCACCGATCCGAGTTCGGGAGGCTTGACCAGGTGGTGGTCGAACCCCGCGTCGCGCGTGCGGCGGCGGTCCTCCGGCTGGCCCCATCCGGTCACCGCCACCAGCAGCAGCTCCTCGCCGCCGGGCTGCCCCCGCAGGAGGCGCGCGAGGTCGTAGCCGCTCAGGCCGGGCATGCCGACATCGAGGAACACGACGTCCGGCGCGAAGTCCGCCACCTCGGCCGGCACCGCATGCGGGTCGTACAGGCGGCGCGTCTCGTG
>CAMPJU010000037.1 GCA_946886995.1 uncultured Lysobacteraceae bacterium | reverse complement strand
GACGGCGACCCGAAGTGAGGCCACAACGCGCGCCGGCTGTTGGCGAAAGCGTTCGCCGCCGAAGCGGTCCCTACAAGATCACTGGAGGGTGGCGGAGAGGTCGATGGGGACGGCGGAGAGGGCGCGGGAGACGGGGCAATGGGTCTTGGCGTCGTCGGCGATGGCGCGGAACTTCGCGGGGTCGATGCCGGGGACGTCGGCGGTGAGCTTCAGGCGGATGGCGGAGAGTTGCGGACCGCCCTCGGTGGACAGGTCGACTTCGGCGCGGGTATCGAGCGCCGTTGCCGGATGGCCCGCTTCGGCGAGCTTGTTGGCCAGGAACATCGTGAAGCAGCCGGCGTGGGCCGCCGCGATCAGTTCCTCGGGGTTGGTGCCCTTCGCGTCGCCGAAACGCGAGTTGAAACCGTACGGCGTGCCGTCCATCAGTCCGCTGGCTGGGGTGCTCAGCTTGCCGCGGCCCTGCTTGAGGTCGCCTTCCCAGTGCGCGAGTGCGTGGCGCGAGATGCCCATGGCGTGCGTTCCTTCCGGAGGTGGGCGGCCAGCGTAGGCCCTGCGGCGTCACGGCGGGGTCGCTTGACCCGCCCCGGGCTTGGGAGGAGGCTGGCTTCCCCCCGGCCCGGCCGGTCAGGCCGAGCCTCCTGGCGAGGAGACGGCCCCATGCCCTACCGCACCGAAGACATCCGCAACGTGGCCCTCGCGGGCCACCCCGGCGCCGGCAAGACCATGCTCTTCGAAGCCCTGCTGCATGCCGGCGGCGCGATCCAGGCGGCAGGCAGCATCGAGCGCGGCAGCACGGTCTCGGACTTCGACCCGATGGAGAAGTCGCGCGGCCATTCGCTCGATGCGGCGATCGCGAGCATCGACCACGCCGCGGCTGGAAGACAGCTAGTGCACGTGAACCTCGTGGACACGCCCGGGTACCCGGACTTCCGCGGGCCCGCCCTCTCGGCACTGGCGGCGGTGGAGACGCTGCTCGTGGTCGTCGATGCCGACCACGGCGTCGAGTACGGCACGCGCCGGATGATGGAACACGCGAAGGCGCGCCGACTCTGCCGCGCCGTGGTGGTCAACAAGATCGACCACGAAGGCGCGGACGCGGCACGCGTGCTCGCCGAGCTGCGCGACACGTTCGGCCCCGAATGCCTGCCGCTGAACCTGCCCGCCGATGGCGGCACGAAGGTGGTCGACTGCTTCGGATCCGCGACGGGCGAAAGCGACCTCGGCCCGGTCGCCGACTGGCACCAGAAGATCATCGACCAGGTGGTCGAGGTCAACGAAACGGTGATGGAGCACTACCTGGACCTGGGCGAGGACGGCTTGTCCGGGCAGGAACTGCACGACGCGTTCGAGCAGTGCCTGCGCGAGGGGCACCTGGTCCCGGTGCTGTTCTGCTCGGCGCGCAGCGGCGCCGGCGTCCGCGAACTGCTGGACGTCGCCGGGAAGCTGTTCCCCCACCCCGGCGAAGCCAACCCGCCACCGTTCACCAGGGGCAGCGGCGATGCCGCGACGCCGGTCGAGGCCAGGCCCGATCCGGACGCCCACGTCATCGCCGACGTCTTCAAGGTCGTCAACGATCCGTTCGTCGGCAAGCTCGGCGTGTTCCGCGTGTACCAGGGCACGGTGCGCCGGGACACGCAGTTGTTCGTCGACGACGGCCGCAAGCCGTTCAAGGTCGGGCACCTGTTCAAGCTGCAGGGCAAGGAGCATGTCGAGATCGACCAGGCGATGCCCGGCGACATCGCGGCGGTGGCCAAGGTCGAGGATCTGCACTTCGATGCGGTACTGCACGACAGCCACGACGAGGACCGGATCCACCTGGCCCCGCTGGACTTCCCGAAACCGATGTTCGGGCTCGCGGTCGAGGCGGCCAGCAAGGGCCAGGAACAGAAGCTCGCCACCGCCCTGCACAAGCTGGCCGAGGAAGACCCGTGCTTCCATGTCGAGCACGAGGCCGAGACCAACGAGACCGTGGTCCGCGGACTGTCGGACCTGCACCTGCGGGTGATGCTGGACCGGCTGAAGGAACGCCATGGCGTGGAGGTGCGTTCGCGGCCGCCGCGCATCGCCTATCGCGAGACCATCGGCAGCCGCGCCGAAGGCCACCACCGGCACAAGAAGCAGACCGGGGGCGCCGGCCAGTTCGGCGAGGTGTACCTGCGGGTCGAGCCGTTGCCGCGCGGCGCCGGCTTCGAGTTCGTCGACGAGGTCAAGGGCGGGACCATCCCCGGACAGTTCCTGCCCGCCGTCGAGAAAGGCGTGCGGCAGGTGCTCGCCACCGGCGCGCTGGCGGGGTACCCGATGCAGGACGTGCGGGTGGTGGTGTACGACGGCAAGCATCACCCGGTCGACAGCAAGGAAGTGGCGTTCGTCGCGGCCGGCAGGAAGGCGTTCCTGGACGCGGTCCAGAAGGCACGGCCGCAGGTGCTCGAGCCGATCGTCGACCTGGAGGTCGCCGTGCCCGAGCAGCACATGGGCGACATCAGCGGCGGACTTGCGGCCAAGCGCGCGCGCATCAGCGGGACCGATGCGATCAAGGGCAGCGAGATCGTGGTCAAGGCCCAGGTGCCGCTGTCCGAACTGGAAGGCTATGCCGCCGAACTGAAATCCGTGACCGCCGGGCGTGGCCGCTATTCCCTGGATTTCAGCCACTACGAGCCGGTCCCGGCGCAGGTGCAGCACAAGCTGGCCGAGGCCTGGAAGCCTCGCCACGACGACGACTGACAAAAAAACCGCGAAAAAAGCCTTCCGGGGCTTCCCTGCGCCTGCGCGATTGCCCTACATTCGACCTGCCGGCCCGACCGGCCCAGACACATCACCGATGACGAGGATCGAAAGACCCATGGCAAAGAAGAAGGCGACATCCAAGAAGGCCGCGCCGAAAGCCGCCGCCAAGCCTGCCGCGCAGAAGCCGATCAAGGAGGCCCTGAGCAAGTCCGGCCTGGTCGCGCACCTCGCCGACCACTCCGGCGTGGCGCCGCGCGACGTGCGCGCCGTGCTGTCCTCGCTCGAGGGCGCGATGGCCGCTTCGGTCAACAAGAAGGGCGCGGGCACGTTCACCCTGCCGGGCCTGCTGAAGGTCACCGCCGTCAACGTTCCGGCCAAGCCGAAGCGCAAGGGCATCAACCCGTTCACCAAGGAAGAGCAGTGGTTCGCCGCCAAGCCGGCGTCGGTCAAGCTGAAGGTGCGTCCGCTCAAGAAGCTCAAGGACGCCGCGGCCTGATCGCTGCGCACAGGGGACAAGACACCGGCCGGGCTCCCGCGAGGGGGCCCGGCTTTTTGCTGCCTGCGCGTCAGTCGTCCTCTTCCGGTTCGACACCGTCTTCCAGCCGCACCGGCTGGGGCAGCAACTGCCCGCGGATCGCGCCATCCGGGTATTCCGGCGTCTCGACCTGCAGGTAGGTCTCGCCCTGGCGCATCTGTTCGGCGACTTCAGGTGACAGCGCGATCTCGATGTCGTCCAGGCGCGCCCTGACAGGGTTGCCGCCGACGTCGAGTTCCGCGACGTGGTCGCCGTTCCCGGAGGCCTTGCCGGCATACAGCGCCGCGCCGGTGGCGCCCGATTCCAGGCCCCCGAACACCATCTCGATGCGCACGCGGTCGTCGTCGCCGAGCCAGGCGTGGGCCTCCCCGGTTCCGGGCGACTCGGTGGCGGAGACGACGCTGGCGCCGTCGAGGGTCGCGTGCAGTTCCAGTTCCGCCGCGTGGGCGGCACACGGCAGGCACGCGACCGCGAGTGCGAGCAGGGTGCGATGGATGGCCATGGATCATCCTCCGTCATCGGCAACCCGCACAGGGGGCCGCGCGGCGCGGCAAGCGCGCGTGAAGGGGCGCGACCACCCCGCCTTGCGCGGTGCGCCCGTAGCCTCGCGACATGGATGCCAGGCCACCACCCGCCCGTGACTACGCAGGGGCAGCACGCCGCATCGCGGTCGCGTTGGCGACCGCGGGCGCATTGGCCGCCGCGGGCTGGTGGGCGTGGCAGCAGCCGTTCATGGCCCACGCGCGGACGTTGTACGAGATCGCGCGGATGCAGCCGCCGACCACGTTGCCGGTTCCCGTGGACGGCGTGGCCGCTTCGCGCATCGCAGATACCTGGGGCGCGCCGCGCGGCAGCGACCGTCGCCACCAGGGCGTGGACATCTTCGCGCCGCGCGGGACCGTCGTGCGCAGCACCACGCGCGGCGTGGTCGTGTCCTTGCGCGAGGGCGGCCTGGGCGGGCGCCAGGTCTGGGTACTGGGTCCGGCGCGGCAACGGCACTACTACGCGCACCTGGACAGCTGGGCGGACGGGCTGGCGGAAGGGGACGTGGTCTGGCCGGGCGATGCACTGGGCGGTGTCGGCGACAGCGGCAACGCGCGCGGCACGCCGACCCACCTGCATTACGGCGTCTATGGCGACGGTGGCGCGATCGATCCGTTGCCGCTGATGCGGGCTGACCGATCCCCCGGCGGATCGTCGCCGCGCTGACCCGCCATTCACCGCCACCGGGACACAGTGTGCGCATGCACCGCTCCTCCGGAAACGCCGTCCCCACCCGCCACCTCGCCATCCTGCTGCTCGCCTCGTCGTTGTCCGGCGTGGCCGGTTGCAACGGCGACGAGCAGGCAGGCGAGGTGCGCGCGGGACATCGGGGCGCCACGGGGGAAGATGCCGCACTGCCCTCACCCGAAGGCGCCATCGGCTCGGTGACCGGCATGCCGGAAGGACCGGGCCCGGGGACGTCGCCGATCACGCCGGTCACGCCGGTCCAGTCCGGCGCCACGGCGGACACGGTCGGCGACGTGACGACCAGCGCGTCCTACGAGGGCCTGGACGGTTCTTCCGGCGCCCCGATGGTCGATGGCCAGTCGCCGCTGCCGGAGCCGGACATCCGCCACCCGCTGGAGCAAGCGGATCCGCTTGCCGACGCGCCGCCGATCATCATCGTCCCCGACCTTCCGGACACGCCCGTCGCGACGCGTCCGGTCGAGCGGACGCAGGCGCCTCCGCCACCGGGCACGCCGATCGGCACCGAGCGCGCCACCGAATCCACGACCATCGTCGTCGAGAGCGACGACGCCACCGGCGACTGAAGCCGCGTCAGATCTCGAAGCGGTACGACAGCTTCACCAGCAACTGCTCGCTGTCGCGCAGGTCGAACGCCTCGGCCAGCAGGCGCCCCGCGCCATCGAAGGGACCCGGGCCCTGCTCGTACAGGGAGCCGCCACGCACGTACGCGACGTACAGGTACGACAGCGGCGCCAGTTCATAGCGGTAGCGCACCTGGAAGCCGAGGTTGCGCAGCGCGAAATCCTCCAGCGGTTCGTCTACGGCCACCGGCGTGCCGTCGGGCTGCACCCGCCACGGCTGGATCGCGCGCGCGTCGAGCCCGAGTGCCTCCAGGCGTACGCGCAGTTCCTGCTTCGTGTCGACCAGCCAGGTCACGCCCGCGTTGGCGAACACCATGTCCGACCGGTAGGTGCCGACCAGGTTGTCGTGCTGCCACAGCAGCCAGTCGGGATCGTGCTGCAGTTCCAGGCCGGCGTTGAAGCTGAGGGTGTCGCTGGCGTGCCAGGTGGGTTCGAGGTAGGCCGACACGGCGCCACGGTCGCCGCCCTCCAGCCCTTCGGCGAAGTACCGCAGGTTCCCGTACAGGGCCCACTGGCCATCGCCGCGCGGCCGGAAACGCTCGCCGAACAGGAACACCCGCTCGGGCAGTTTCACCGGGCCGTTGCCGCGGGTGATGAGGTCGTCATAGCCGCTGGTCCATCCACCGACCTCGAAGAACTCGTTGCCGCCGTCGCGGCGCTCGCTGCGGCGCTGGATCGCCCAGGCGTCGGCGATGTGCAGTCCCGAGTCGTTCTCGCGCCTGGACACGGCGAAGTGCCAGTCGTGCGATGCGTACGACGAGGCTTCGGGCAGGTCGGTGATCCGGCGCGCGAGGTCGTAGCGCGCGTAGTTGTAATCGTTGCGCTCCAGGAACCCGAAGTCGTTGAGCTGCAGCCGGTCGCCGAGGTGCAGCAGGTAGAGCTGCTGGCGCCAGCCGTTGCCGTGGTCGCGGTCGATCCGCACCTGCACGCCGCTGTCGTCGACCCGCTGGCCATCATCGAGCACCGACGACAGCACCGCGGTCGTGCGGATGCTCCACTGGTCGTTGCCCCAGCGGTGGTCCGCGGCGTACACCATCGCCTCGCGATCCAGGAACGGCCGCTCCACGCGGGTCACCATCGCGCCGACGCCATGCGCGCCGATGTCGCGGGCCACGCGCGCGGCCTGGAAATCGCGACCCGCCGCGCCGCCTTCGCTGGCCGCGAACAATCCGTAGTGCGTGTCGCCGAAGCTGCCGTTGACCTTCGCCGCCGCGGTCACGTCGCCCGCGCCGCTGCCATCGTCGGCCGGGCCGCCCACGCGCCGCGTGTACAGCAGCCGGTTGGCATTGCCGAGGCCGCCGAATGGCACGTCGAAGAAACCCTGGTTCTCGGTGAAGAACGGCCGCCGGTCGCTGAAGAAACTCTCGATCGCGCCGAAGTTCACCACCAGGTTGTCGCTCTCCACCTGGCCGAAGTCGGGGTTGAGCGTCGCGCTGAGCTGGAACTGCCCGTTCGGCTTCCAGAACACGTCCGCCCCCGCATCGAAGTCCGCGCCGCCCGCGACCAGGTCGCCCAGGCCGACCACGTAGGGCGTCACCGCCAGCAGCGATTCGCTGTAGCGGGGCACCTGGATCTTCTCGAGCACCGACAGGAAGCGCTGCTCGTTGTAGCCGATCGCGGGCCAGGACATGCGCTGGCCGGTGACGCCGATGACGCGATCGAGCGAGACCCCGATCGTGCGCATGTCGCCCTCCGGCGCGCGCATCGGCGCGATGTGCCAGGGCAGCAGCATTTCTGCCGACCAGGTGTCGCCGTCCTCGCTGGTCGCGCGGCGCCAGTCGCCGTCCCAGTCGCTGTTGAACTGGTTCTCGTTGGTGATGGTCGTGTCGGTGATGCTGCCCGACAGCAGCAGCGTGAAGTTGTAGCCGGTGCGCCCGTCGCCGTCGAAGTCGACGTAGAGGTTGACGCGGTCCGCCGCGCCGCCCTGGTCGCGCTGCGCGCGCTGCCGGGTGCGCGGGACGGTCGCGGGCTGGGTGTTGCGCCAGCCGATCGCCAGGCCTTCCGGAGTCGCCAGGATCCACGCTTCCGTCGGATGGGGCGCCGGTTCGCGGGACAGCGGCTGGGTCAGGCGGAAGTCGGTGACGTGCCGCGCGCCGTCCCACTCACCGGGCGAGATGACGCCGTCGACTTCGATCGCGGCGGCGGGCGCGGCCAGCGACGACATGCCGACAAAGGCGAGGAGGGCGATTCGCATGGCAGGGGTCCCGGCGGCGGTGCGCGCAGCGTGCGGGCGCCACGCGGGCCCGGCGACTGGCGAAAGTCATGTCGCGCGGCGCGCGCGCGGCGATGGTTCAGGTTCAGCGCTTCCGCGGGCGCTTGGGCTTGAGCATGGTGCCGGTGCAACCCTTTGCACCGCACCGGCAGGCCCAGATCTTCTTCAGGCGCGCGGTGTGCGGCTCGTCGAGGGTGATGCCGTAGTCGTAGGTCAGTTCCTCGCCCGGCTTGATCGCGCGGATGGACTCGATGAACACGCGGTCCTTCCGGCGGTCGTCGCCGTCGGCTTCCTCCAGCACCGCCTCGCAGTTGGGCTTGCAGCTGTGGTTGATCCAGCGCGCGCTGTTGCCGCCGTGGTTGGCGTCGATCACGTACTCGTCGTTGAGCGTGAACAGGAAGGTGTGACCGCTCTCGACGTCGCCGGTGTCGCCCTCGTCCACCTCCTCGTGCGTCCGCCGCTGGCCCTTGTATTCGATCAGGCGCTCGCCCTTGCGGATCGGGGCGACGGCGAACATGCCGTTGCCGTGGATGGGGGAGCGACGGGTGGCGACTTTCGCGGGCATCGGGCGTCCAGTGCGTGTTGGGAACCGCCGATTCTCGCCCGAACGCGTGTCGCGCCGCCATGACGCCCTTTGCCGGGAGCTGACCGGAGGACTCCCGGCGCGTGGCCGCCGGGACCTGGAAATCGTACAATTCCAGTCCTATTCAAGCCGCCTGCCCCCGCACGGCACCGAGTCCGCGATGCTCCGCGTCACCCGCCTCACCGACTACGCCACCGTGGTGCTGACCGCGCTCGCCGCGCGGCCCGGCGCCGTGTGCAGCGCGACCGAGCTGGCCGATCTCGCCGGCCTGGAACCGCCGACCGTCGCCAAGGTGCTCAAGCCGCTGGCGCAGGCCGGGCTGGTCGAGGGCTTCCGCGGCGCCAACGGCGGCTATCGACTGGCGCGGGATGCCGCCGACATCGGCCTGCTGGAGATCGTCACCGCGATCGAAGGGCCGCCCGGCATGACCGAGTGCAGCGTCCACGGCGGCAACTGCGGCATCCAGGACCACTGCGGCGTGCGCGCCAACTGGCGCCGCATCAACGACGTGGTGGTCGACGCGCTGCGCGGCGTGACCCTCGCGCACATGCTCCTTCCGCCCGCGCCGCTCCCCTCGCCGCGACGCATCGACCTGCGCCTGGCGCAGGCAGGCCCCGCTTGAACGAGCACGCCATGTCCACTCCCCTGCAGACCACCGAGAACCGCGACATCCACGCGCAGCTCGGCCGCAAGTACTCGGCCGGCTTCGTCACCGACATCGAGTCCGACTCGCTTCCCCCCGGCCTGGACGAGGACCGGATCCGGGCGCTGTCCGCGATCAAGGGCGAACCGGAGTGGATGACCGACTGGCGGCTGGCCGCCTATCGCCACTGGCTGACCATGCCGGTGCCGCACTGGGCGAAGCTGAAGATCGCGCCGATCGACTTCCAGGCGCTGAGCTACTACTCCGCGCCCAAGGGCCCGAAGTACAAATCGCTGGACGAGGTGCCGCAGGAACTGCTGGACACCTACGACAAGCTGGGCGTGCCGCTGCACGAACGCGCGAAGCTCGCGGGCGTCGCGGTCGACGCCGTGTTCGACTCCGTTTCGGTCGGCACGACGTTCCGAAAGGAACTGGCCGAGAAGGGCATCATCTTCAGCTCCATGTCCGAGGCCATCCAGGAGCACCCGGACCTGGTCCGGAAATACCTGGGCACCGTGGTGCCGACCGGCGACAACTACTTCGCCGCGCTGAATTCCGCCGTGTTCTCCGACGGCTCGTTCGTGTTCATCCCGAAGGGCGTGCGCTGCCCCATGGAACTGAGCACCTACTTCCGGATCAACGCGGGCCATACCGGCCAGTTCGAGCGCACCCTGATCATCGCCGAGGACAAGTCGTACGTCTCGTACCTGGAAGGCTGCACCGCGCCGATGCGCGACGAGAACCAGCTGCACGCCGCAGTGGTGGAACTCGTCGCGCTAGAGGACGCCGAGATCAAGTACTCGACCGTGCAGAACTGGTACCCGGGCGACGAGGAAGGCCGCGGCGGCATCTACAACT
>CAMPJU010000036.1 GCA_946886995.1 uncultured Lysobacteraceae bacterium | reverse complement strand
GCCCCAGGCGAAGAACGCCGAGTCGTCGAGCGCTACATCCAGCACGATGAACGCCCCGGTGGCGAGGAGGAAGCCGACGGGCGCGCCCAGCTGCGGGAACATGCCGTACCACGCGTGTTTCCCGGGCGGTGCGTTCTCCGTGGCCAGCAGCACCGCCCCGCCCCACTCGCCGCCCAGCCCGAGTCCCTGGCCGAACCGGCAGAGCGCCAGCAGGGCCGGCGCCAGCACGCCGACCTGCGCATGCGTCGGCAGCAGGCCGATCGCGACGGTCGACACGCCCATCGTCAGCAGCGCCGCCACCAGCGTCGCCTTCCGCCCGACCCGGTCGCCGAAGTGCCCGAATACGGCGGAGCCCACGGGCCGGGCGAAGAACGCCAGCGCGAAGGTGGCCAGCGACTGCAGCGTCGCCGCGGTCGGGTCGCCGGCCGGGAAGAACAGCCGGGGGAAGACCAGCACTGCGGCGGTCGCGTAGATGTAGAAGTCGAAGAACTCGATCGTGGTCCCGATCATGCTGGCGAACAGCACGCGTGCGGGCGAGTTCCTGGCGGGCGCGACGACCATCCCGGGTCAGGACGTCTGCGATGCGAGGCCGGCGGGCGGCGTCACCGGCGGGCGTGTCCGCACCGGCTCGCCCGCATAGACGCACACCAGGTTCCGCCCGCCGTGCTTCGCGCGGTACAGCGCCTGGTCGGCGTGCGAGAGCAGCCGGCTCAGCACGTGGCCGGACCAGGTCGAATCGGTCACGCCGAAGCTGGCCGCCAGCCGGATCGCATGGCCTGCGCCCTTCGTGTCCATTCCCGCGATCCGCGCACGGCACTGCTCTGCGACCCGCGCCGCGGCCTGCACGTCGCAACCGGGCAGCAGGATCGCGAACTCCTCGCCACCCAGCCGGCCGAAGAGGTCGACCCGCCTGCAATGCGCCCGGCACTCCGCGGCCACGCGTTCCAGCACCCAGTCGCCGGTCACGTGGCCGTACGTGTCGTTGATCTGCTTGAAGTGGTCCAGGTCCAGCATCACCAGCGATACCGTCTCGCCGTTCCGCGCGGCCTGCTCCAGGCATTGCCCGGCCTGCAGGAGGAAGTGGCGCCGGTTCGACACGCCGGTCAGCGAGTCGACCTCGGCGAGCAGCCGCAGCGAATGATGGCGGCGCGTGACGCGCCAGGCCCAGTAGCCGATGGACGCAAGGAGCAGCAGGAGCAGCGCGATCAGCAGCCGCGTATTCTGGGCGGCCTGGGTGGCGACCTGCTGCTGGAGCCTGAGCACCTCGTTCTGCTGGTTCAACAGGGCGATCTTCTGGTTCTGCTGCTCGGCTTCGTGGCGCACGACCTGGTAGGCCAGGTCGCGGACCTTGACGTCCGCCAGGTAGGCCTCGCGCGACTCCGCGTACATCCGGTAGTACTCGAGCGACCGGACCGGGTCCCCCCGGTCCTCCGCGATTTCGTACAACGCCTTGTATGCAGTCACCAGGGACCTCGACAGCGCCGCGCCGGGCTCCTGGTCGATGGCTGCCTCGGCATGCGCGACGGCCGCCTCCACCTGCCCGTCGCGAAGCAGCAACTCCGCAAGCAGCGCGTGGAAGTCGATGATGATGGCGGGGTAACCGAGCGCGCGCACCTCGTCCAGGTGCGATTCGAGGAGGTCGATGCCCGGCTTCGGGCGTCCTTCTTCCGCGTACTGCCGCGCAAGCGATTGCCGCACCAGGTTCGCGACCAACTGCTCCCCGAGCCCGTCGCACAGCCCGACCAGTGCGACCACGTCCGGTTCCGGGGGCGTTCGCCCGAGGTTCTGGAGGGCTTCGAGGCGGTGCTGCCCCGCGAAGCAGGCCGTGCGTGGCGGGATGTCTCCCGCCAGGATCTCGTCGGCGTACCGCAGGCCGATCTCGAATTGTCCCATCTGGTTGTACATCTGCGCGGCGACCATCTGCCCGTGGATGCGCACGTGGGCGTCCTCGACGTCCGCGGCGAGTGGCAACGTCTCCTCGAGCAACCGCAGCCCTTCCGCGAACTGCCGCGTGATCGCATAGCTGTTGACCGCGAGCGTCGCGGCCCGGTACTTCATCGCGACGTCGCTGGTCCGTCGCGACAGCGCGACGGCCGAGTCGATCGCGACCTCATGCCGTCCCTCCAGTGCCGCGGCAAAAGCCCGCAGGTAGGCCAACTGCTCCCGTTGCCGTGGCGTGGCCTTCCCGACGGACGCATCCAGCTGGTCGAGCAACGCCTTGAACTCCCGCGGCCGGGAACTGCGGACGGCCTCCGCCTGCGCCAGCAGCGCGTCGACCGACGGCGCCGCGGCGGCAGGCGGCGCGGCCGACAGGGCGGCGGCCAGCCAGCAGGACAACAGCAGCGCGAGGGCGGCTCGGGTCATGGACAGGTCCGGGCCACCCGCTTGCGCGGATCAGCGCTCTTCTTCCTGCGGGGTGTCATCTGGATCCTGGTCCGGCGACTGTTCGTCTTCGCGCTGGGGATCCTCGGCCGGGAAGATCGAACACAACATCACCGGACGTGCGCCGAGCAGGTCCGCGAGCGCACCCGCGTCGCGGTCGAGCAATGCCTGGCGCTGCATCTCGTCGATGTCCAGGCTGGAGACAGCGGCGAGGTAGCCCTGGCCAGCGCGTGCCGCGACCGCGCCGTCACGGCCGAGGCTTTCAAGGAATTGCAGGACTTGCGACATGGATCGATCCCCCTTTCAGTGACATGCCATTTCCGGCCCGGCGACGCACCGGGCTTTCCAACGCATCGAGCCGCGCGAGCATTGCGTCGTTCCGCTCCATCGCGCGCGCCGGCGGCACGACCAGCGTCGTCTGCAGCCGCAGGTCGGCGATCGCGAGCCCGGCCAGGGGCATGCGCTCCATCCGCGGCTCGCTGATGGGCAGCGTCGCAGCCTCGTAGGCGATGACCTCGTGGTCGAGCGGGTAGTCCTCCGCCAGCAGGTCGACCAGCAGGCCACGATGGTCGCTGCCGGTCGCGAACCGGCTCAGCGACCGGTCGCCGGCGATGCCCACCTGCCACAACACCAGCAGCGCCGACGGATCGACCCGGCGGCGATAGAACATGAACTGGCTGGCCTCGAAATGCTGGCAACCGAACGTGCCAGGGTCGATGCCCAGGTCGGCGTAGAGACAGTCCTCGGCGGAAATGCCCGGCTCCATGACGGCGTGGAAACCCTCCGACCGCGCCTGGCTGATCGCCCGATGGGGAACCATGGCGAAGACGCCCGGATGGCCATAGAACACCGCGCAGACGCGCCGCCCCGCGCGCACCTCGGCCATCATCGCCTCGACCATTTCACGGTAGCTTTCGGTCCGTGGCTTGCCGTCGCGGTCGCCGGACCCGTAGAACGGCTGCAGGCTGCGCACACACGCCCGGAGCTGTCCCAGCCAGAGTTCCACGAGCGGATCGGAAACCAGCGCGAAGACGACATCGGCGTGTTCGATATGACTGCGCGAACGAGGGCTGAGGTGGGCACCCAGCATCATTCCCAGGCCGACGCAGGCAAGATTCCCCGCTCCTGGCATGTTTCTCCCCGCCCCGCGCGCCCCAAGTGCCTGCGAATCTACTAGCTTCCGCCGGGCCGCGCCATGCAAACCGGGCTGTCCAAGGGGCGCGTTCGCGAACAGGTCGCCCGCTTCCCGCAAGCGGATTCCACCGGGAACCCGACGGCCCGCATCAACGCCGCGGCCGCCGCGTGGTCCACCCGGTGCCGTGCCCACACACGGTCGATCCCGGGGCATGCGGAAAAGACGAGTGCAACGAGTGCTCCGACGACCTCGCGCGCGAATCCGCGGCCCTGCGCAGCAGGCAGCAACATCACCCCGATTTCGGCATCGCCGGATCCCGCCTGGTCCTGCAGGAGCGCCAGCAGCCCGACGGCGCCACCGCTTCGGTCATGGACGACCCAATGACGTCGTAGCGGCATGGGGACGGCGTTCTCCCGACACGCGGTGCTGAACCGTCGCTGCAGTTCCGACGCGCCGCATGGCGGCGCGATCCATGCCATGACCCGGGCGTCGGTGTACAGCGCGGCGTACAGCGGTTCGTCGCCCGGCGCCAGCAGCCGAAGGTCGCAACGCCCGGTGGAGAAGCCGTCCAACGGTCAATCGACGGTCGTCGACCTGGCGCGACGTGCGGTCCGCCATGTCCATGCACCGGTGACACCGACCAGGAGGATGAGCGCCGCGATGACGACCCACGCCCTCCTCGCGGCCTTGTCGCTGATCTCCTGGCGGAGCCTGAGGAGCTGGTTCTGCTGGACCAGCAAGTCGATCTGCCGGTCCCGCCCGGTCTGTTCGTCCTGCACGAGCGCGTAAGCCAGGTTGCGCTCCTCCAGGTCACCCAGGCTCGCATTGTCCGCGTCGATGTGCCGGCGGTAGTGCGCGAGGGCGGCGACCGCGTCCCCTTCCCGCTGCGCGACTTCGTAGAGCACCCGGTGCGCCTCGGCCAGCGGCAGCCCGCCGGCGAAACTGCGCGCGGCATCCAGCGCCCTGCGTGCATGCTCCTCGGCGCCGTTGAGGTCCCGCTGCTCGAGCAGCAGGGTGGCGACCAGGGCGTGCGCATCCACCGTCAGTCGCTGGTAACCGATGGCATCCATTTCCGGAAGGTGCACGCGAAGCAGTTCCAGCGCGTCGCCCGGGCGCCCTCCGTCCGCCAGCTTCCTGGCGAGGATGAGCCGCAGGAAGTTCGCCGGCATCCGTTCCCCTACCGCCAGGCACTGGTCGATCGCGCGGCCGAGCGGGCCGTCGTCCACGGGCAGCACGCCGAGCCGGTAGCGCGCTTCCAGTTGCGGGAGCGATGCGAGGCAGCGCGTGCGGGGGTCGGGACCGTCGGCAATCACTTCGTCGGCGTAGCGAAGGCTCAGGCGGTACTGGCCAAGCTCGCTGTACAGCAGGGCGGCCGCGTACGTCCCGGCGTGTCGCACCGGCTTGTCCGTGACGCGATCACGCATCGGCAGGACCTGCTCGAGGATCTGCAGGCTGTCCTGGAAATCACGGGTGATCGCGAAGCTGCTGGCCGCGAGCGACCCGGCGCGGAACTTCAGATTGATGTCGCCAACCTGCTCGAACAGCACGAGCGCGCGTTCCGCCGCCTCTTCCGGGCGGTTGCCGAACACCGCGAGATGGTATGCGCGCAGGTAGGCGATCCGCTGGCGCTGCAGCGTCGTGGCACCGGCGGTGTCCGCCTCCAGCGTGGCCAGGAGCGTCGCCGAGCGCTCCGGATCCGCGCTGCGCAGCGCGTCGGCCCGGTCGAGTCGCGCGGAAAAATCGTCCTGCGCGGACGCCGCCGCCGACGCCAGCAGCAGCGCCGCGAACAGCACGGTCAACACCCTGGCCATCTGCCTCCCCGTTCCCCTGGCTGGGCAATCTACTCGCCCCGTGACGGTCCGCCAACGTCCGCGCACGGCCTTGACACCGGTTTCCGTAGCGTGGGCGCGAACCATGACAAGGACCCGCGCATGAAGATCCTGATCAACACCGACCACAACCTGCAGTCCGACGAGTCCGTGGTCCGCCACGTCGAGGACACCGTCGAGAACCACCTCGGCCGCTTCGCCGGACAGGTCACCCGCGTCGAAGTCCACCTGCGCGACGAGAACGCCGCGAAGGGCGGCGGGCGCGACAAGCACTGCCTGATGGAGGCGCGTCTCGAGGGCCGCCCGCCGGTGACCGCCTCGGACGACTCCGATGCGCTGGCAGTGGCCATCAATGGCGCGGCGAAAAAGCTGCAGCGGGCGCTCGACAGTTCGCTGGGAAAACTCGGGTCCTGACGGTTCAGGTGCCTGAACATATGCGCCCTGGCGCACATTTCCGTTGACACCGGCTTGCTTTCGCCACGACTAGGGTCAAGGCGTCGTCCCCACCACAGAGGAAACCGCCATGGCGAACCCGCAGTCGACCCAGCAGGACTACGACAACCACTTCCGCAAGAACTACGAGAACGCTTCGTACTACCAGCAGGGCCGCACGTGGAACGACTACGAGCCGGCCTACAAGTACGGCTACGACCAGTACAGCACCACGTATCGCGGCCGCCACTTCGACGAGGTCGAGAACGACCTGGAGCGCGGCTGGGAACGCGCCAAGGCCAATTCCCGGCTGGGCTGGGCGGAGGCCAAGGACGCCGTCCGGGACGGCTGGCACCGCCTCGAGCACGCCATGCCCGGTGACGCGGACGGCGACGGCCGCTGAAGCCTTCCCGGAACCGTTGATCAGGGGGCCCCGTTCGCGGGGCCTCTTTTTTTGCGCCACCGCGCGACCGCAGGCGGCAACGATGCTTCGATGTCGATCCCCAACGCGGCATGGGCATCGAGGACGTCGCGCACGATCCGCGACGCAGGCGTCGCGTCCGTCGGCGCGTCCAGGGCATCCACGTCCAGCATTGCCTCCGTCCAGCCATGCAGCCGGTCCGCGCGTGCCGCCAGAGCAGCGACCAGCCATCCGCGAGCCGGGACATGCAGCAGGTGGCCTTCGTCCCGCAGTCGCTCGCGCTCACGGGCAAGTGCGGCCGTGGCACCGCGGAACCACTCGCCGTGTCCTGCGGCTTCCCGGCGGACCGTCAGCGGCGCGGGTGCATTGTGCTCGGCGAGCCCGCGCCGCAACGACAACTCGAGGAGCGAGGCCTCGCGCACGCGGTCGAGTTCGACCAGCCACGCCTCGTCGAGGTCGAACCACTCGAACCACCGATGGTGCAATGCCTGCAGGCGGTCCAGCGGATCGCGCGAGTGCCCGACCTTCAGGAGGTCCTCGCCAGCGCACGGCACCACGTAGACGAAACATCGGCCGCGGCTGGGCGATTGGCGGAACGCGGGGTCGGTGGGCACGGGTCGCCTCTTGCGGAAATGCGTGGCGCGGCCCGTTTCCGGGTCGGCATCCGCACTATGATTCCATCGGGTCGATGCTTCCGGGGGGAAGTCGATGACGGCGGACGTCGATTGACATGGAGCGCGAGCGGCGACAGCTGCCACGCATGATCTACCGGCTGCGCCTGCTCGGGCTGTCGCTGGGCGGCATCGCCATCGCGGCGGTCCTGCTCGAGCGCCAGGCGGGCTGGCCCGAATGGGCGTGGCTGGCGTTCACCGCGCTCGCCTGGCCGCAACTCGCCTACCTGGTGGCGATGCGCAGCCGCGATCCCTACCGGGCCGAGCTGCGCAACCTCCTGCTCGATTCGGCACTGGCCGGCGCGTGGGTGCCGCTGATGCACTTCAACCTGCTGCCGAGCGTGCTGCTCGTCACCCTGGCCACCGTGGACAAGATCAGTTCGGGCGTGCCGCGGCTGTGGCTGCGCTCGCTGCCCGGGATGGGCGCGGCGATGCTGGCGACCGGCCTGGCAACCGGCTTCGCGTTCGAGCCGGCCACGAGCATGCAGGTGCTGCTGGCCTGCCTGCCGATCATCGTGATCCACACCATTGCGGTGAGCCTGGCGAGTTACCGCCTGATCCGCCAGGTGACCCGGCAGAACCACCTGCTCGACCAGTTGCGCCGCACCGACACGCTGACCGGGTTGTACGGACGTGGCTACTGGCGCGAGCAGGCGTCCCTCGCCCTGGGCAGGCACCGCGACAACGGGGAGCCCGCCGCGCTGGTGCTGATCGACCTCGACCACTTCAAGGGCATCAACGACGGCCACGGGCACGGCGCCGGCGACGAGGTGTTGCGCGCGCTCGCCTCGGCCATCCGCCGCAACATCCGGCCGGACGACTTCGCCGGACGGCTGGGCGGCGACGAGTTCGCGGTGCTGCTGCCCGGGGTTCCGGCGCAGGACGCAGCCCGCACGGCCGGCCGCATCCGCGAGGCCGTCGCGGCCATGCGCGTCTACGAACAGCCCGACGTGCATCCCACCATCAGCGTCGGCGTCGCGTATGCCGACGGCCAGGACGACCTGCAGGACTGGCTCGATGCCGCCGACCAGGCGCTCTATCGCGCCAAGCGCGAGGGACGCAACCAGGTGGCGGTCGCGGACGCGGGCACGTATCCCGAGCCGGCTCCCGCCTGAACTCCCGCCGGGTCAGCGCAGCTGGCTGTCCTTGCTGCCGCGACGGTTGTAGCTGCCGGCACCGGCGTCGGCACGGTCCTCGCGCTCCTGGCAGGCGATGCACAGCCGCACGCCGGGCACGGCCTTGCGCCGCGCGGGCGGGATGGCGGCGTCGCATTCTTCGCAATGGGTGAGCCCCGGGCCGGCGCGCAGCTTGCTGCGGGCGCGTTCGATCGCGTCCTTCACCGTTGCGTCGATCTGGTCCTGCACGGCGCCGTCGCCCGCCCATCCCGTTGCCATGTCGCGTCCATCCGCCCCGAAAGCCGGTGGCCATGATATCGCCGGTGCGTGTGAACACATGCCGTGGACGCCACGGCCGGCGGTGATGGAGACCGCGTCGACCCGCCGATCACCCGGGGTGCGCGACAGTGCGGGCTGGTCCCGCATGGAGCCATGCCGATGCGCTTCGCTTCGCTCGCCCTCGCCCTCTCCCTTGCCCTGGCCGCCGGTTGCGATGCCGGCCGCGACGACGGCGCGATCGACGCCTCCGCCGACGCCGACACCCCGCCTGCCACCGTGCCACCCCCCGTGGCCGATCCGGACGACGACGGCGACGCCCCGGAGGCTGCGGTCCCGACCCGTTACCAGGGCAGCTTCGCTTCCGATGCAGCGGCCTGCGATGCCCCGGGCGATCCCACGCGGCTGACGATCGGCAGCGACACGATCCGCTTCCACGAGAGCAGCGGCCCGGTCACCCGGGTCGCCAGTGGCCCGTCCGACGTCGCCATCACCGCCGAACTGACCGGCGAAGGCGAGACCCGGGAGGCGACTTATCGCTTCAGGTTGTCCGACGATGGCGGCACGTTGACCGACCTCGGCAGCGGGATGGAGCGCGTTCGCTGCGGGTGAACAGGCTGCCGATGGGGTAGGATGGCCCCACGACTCCGCTCCTTTTCCGCGTCACGGCCCGCAAGGGCGACGCCCCTCCGGGAGCGCAGATGGACGGCTATTCCACCCGCATGCTCGCCATGCAAGTCGGCGGCGACGCCTGGCGCTTGCGGGTCCTGACCGATATCCAGCAGTTCCATGACCCAGACGGGCATGGCGATGCGCTGGGGATCTCCTCCGCACAATGGAGCCTGTTCGGGCAGTTGTGGCCGGCGGGGCAACTGCTGGCGCAGGCGATGCACGGATTCGACATCGCCGGCAAGCGCATCCTCGAGCTCGGGTGCGGCATCGGCCTGGCAAGCCTGGTGCTGCAGCGCCGCGGCGCGACCGTCACGGCGTCCGACGTACATCCCCTCGCCGAGCCGTTCCTGGCGTACAACGCCGCGCTCAATGCACTCGAGGCCGTGACCTACCGGCAGCTGCGCTGGGACGTCCCGCTGCCGACGCTGGGCAGGTTCGACCTCATCATCGCCAGCGACGTGCTGTACGAACCGATCCAGGCGGAGTTGCTGGGCGGCGTCGTCGAGCGCCATGCCGCGGACTGCGCGGAAGTGCTGGTGACGGATCCGGGACGCGGCAACAGCACCCGCTTCAGCCGCGCCCTTGCCTTGCAGGGCTTCACCGTGGACCAGTCGCGCTGCCCGCGCGACGACGCCGATCCCGCCCCCTACCGCGGCCGACTGCTGCATTACCGGCGCGGCGTCGCCGTCGCTGCCTGACCGATTCGACCAACCCTCACCGAAGG
>CAMPJU010000035.1 GCA_946886995.1 uncultured Lysobacteraceae bacterium | reverse complement strand
AGGTTGATGCCGCCGGTGTCGAAGGTGATGCCCTTGCCGACCAGCACGTACGGCTTGGCATCGCCGCCGTTGCGGTACTTCAGCACGACCAGCTTGGGCGGGTTCGCCGAACCCTGGGCGACGGCGAGCAGCGAACCCATGCCGAGCTCGCGCATCTGGTCGCGGTCGAGCACTTCGCATTCGGTGTTGTCGAAGCGCGCGGCGAACGCCTGCCCCTGCTCGGCCAGGTAGCCCGGGTTGCAGATGTTGGCCGGCAGGTTGCCGAGCTCGCGGGCGAACTCGACGCCGGCGGCGATCGCCTGGCCCTGCGCCAGCGCGGCGGTGTCGTCGCCCGGGAGCACCAGGGTCTTCAGCCCCGTTTCCTTGCGACGCTTGTTGTCCTTGCCGAGCGTCGCCGTGTAGCGGTAGCACGCATGGTCCGCGGCGATCGCGGCCTGGCGGATGTTCCAGGACGCGTCGCGGCCGGCGACCGGCAGTTCCGCGACGCTGAACAGCGCCGTGGACACCGGGCCGGTGCGCAGCGCACGCGCGGCATCGGCGACGGCCTTCAGGTACTGCGCGGTGCCGAACTTCGCGCTTTCGCCCAGCCCGACCACCAGCACGCGCGGCGCCTTCACGCCGGGCAGGTCGTGCGCCACCGCGGTGCGACCCGTGCGCCCGCTGGCGTCGCCGCGGCTGACCAGGGACGCCAGCCGCCCGCCCGACGCCTGGTCGACCGCCTGGCCGGCCGGGGTCAGGCTGCCGTCGGCGAAGGCGCCGACGACCACGCAATCGACGTCGGCCTGGGCTGCGGGATGGGGGGTGAGGGTGAATTCGAGGCTCATGCGTTTCCGTACAATCGGGATTGCGCCGGGAATCGCGCAAAGAACGCCAATTCTAAAGCAACCGCGCCCCATGCCGCAGCGAACCCATGCCGACGCTTGACCGATACCTGTTCCGCGAATTCGCCCAGTCGACGTTCGCGGCACTGGTCGTGCTCGGCATGGTGAGCATGAGCGCGCTGGTCGGGGTCGTCCTCGACCGGATCGCGCGCGGCAAGGTGCCGGCGTCGCTGATGCTGTCCCAGCTGGGTCTGCAACTGCTCTCGTACCTGCCGCTGATCCTCCCGCTGGCGCTGATGCTCGGATTGCTGCTCGCCCTGGGACGGCTGTACCGCGACTCGGAGATGCCGGTGCTCGCGGCGGTCGGGATGGGGCCGGCGCGCCTGGCGCGGCCGCTGGCGCTGCTGCTGGTGCCGGTGCTGGTGGTGATCGGGGCCTGTTCGTTGTGGCTGGGGCCCTGGGGCCAGCGGGCCTCCAACCAGATGATCGAGGAGGCCAACCGCTCCCTGGTGGTCGCCGGCATGGAGCCGGGCCGGTTCACCACGCTGCCCGACGGCGGCGTGGTCTACATCGGTGCGGCGAGCGGGAACGGCGAGCAACTGCACCGGATCTTCGTGCACCGGCAGGCAGGCGACCGGATGGACGTGACCACGGCCACCGGTGGCCGGCTGTACTTCGGCGAAGACGACGACCGCTACCTGCGGCTGGAAGACGGCTTCCGCGTCGAGGGTCCGGTCGAGGGCGGGCTGGAATACCGCCTGATGCGCTATGCAGCCAACGAGATCCGTCTCCCGGACCGCGAGGAAGTGGCCGACCAGGACGACGCGGAGATCCTGCCGACGGCGGCGCTCATCGGTGACCCGCGGCCGGAGGCCCAGGCGCAACTGCATTGGCGGCTCGCGCCGCCGCTGCTTGCGCTGGCCTTCGGCCTGCTGGCCGTGCCGCTGTCGCGGAGCGGTCCCCGGCAGACGCGGTACGGCCGGATCCTGCTCGGCTTCCTGGCCTACCTGGTGGGGATGAACCTGGCGACCCTCGGGACCGGCTGGATCGCGGAAGGACGCGTGCCCGCGACGGTCGGCCTGTGGTGGCTGGTGCTTCCACTGCTGGCGGCGGCGCTCTGGTTCTATGCGCGGGACGGACAGCCGGGATGGCGGTGGCGGCGATGAGGGGCTGGGCGTTCCCGAAGCTCCACGACACCTATGTGTGCCGCGTGGTGCTGGCCACCGTGCTGCTCACCTGGGCGGTGCTGCTCGGGCTCGACCTCGTGCTGGCGTTGTTCGAGGAAATGGACGACATCGGCAAGGGCAACTACGGGTTCCCGCAGGCGATCGCGTACGTGGGGTTCACCGCCCCGCGTCGCGCCTACACCCTGTTCCCGACCGCGGCGGTCATCGGCGCCCTGATGGGCCTGGGCCAGCTCGCGGGCACCTCCGAACTCACTGCCTTGCGCGCGCTGGGACTGTCGCGCAGGCGGCTCAGCCTGGCCGCCGCCGCCGCGCTGGCGCTGCTCACGGCGCTGATGGTGCTCAGCGGCGAGACCGCCGGCCCCTGGGGCAACCGGCGCGCGGATTCCATCAAGGCCTCGTCGATCTCCAGCGACCTGATCGTGGAGCAGTACTCCGGGCTGTGGGCGCGGGAAGGCGACGTGTTCCTCAATGCGCAGACCGGCACCGAACGCTCGGCTGGCGGCGACCGGTGGCTGGAACTGCGCGACGTGCGCCTGTACGAATTCGACGACGACGGACGGCTGCTGTCGATCGCGCGGGCCGACGAGGCCGAGTACCGCGAGGACGGCTGGCGGCTGCAGGACGTCATCCGCACCCGCTTCGGCGAGAATTCCGTCGAGCGCACCCGGACCCCGACCGAAACGTGGGCGTCCCACCTGGACGAAACGGCGTTGCTGGCCGGCGTCACCCGTCCACGCTACCTGCGCGCCGGCGAACTGCGCCGCAGCATCGCGTACTACCAGCGCAACGGGCTGGATGCGGCGGAATTCGAGGAGATCTACTGGGGCAAGTGGTTCTATCCACTCAACGTGCTGGCGCTGTGCCTGGCGGCGATCCCGTTCGCGTTCGGCACGCTGCGCAGCGGCGGCACCGGCAAGCGCCTGTTCCTGGGGATCATCTTCGCGCTGGGCTTCTGGATGCTGCAGGAGCAGTTCGTGAAGCTCGCCAGCGTCTACGACTTCGACTACCGGATCGCGTTCCTGGTGCCGCCGGCGGTGATGCTGGGCATCTCGGCGTTCCTGTTCCGGCGGCGATCGGGCTAGTCGCTCCGCACGATGCGCGTGCCGCTGGCGCGGTCGTGCCACGCCAACCGGTCCGCGTCGAGCCACGCCCACCAGAAGCCCAGGCCGCCGGCCAGCAGCGACAGCTGCCCGACCGCATAGCGCACCGCGAGCGCCGGTACGGTTGCGGGCCCGCCCCCCGCCGCGACCACGCGCAACCGCCATGGCCGCATCCCCAGCGTCTGCCCGCCGCGCCGCCAGCTGAGGATCGCGTAGGCACCGGTGACGCCCCACAGGGCGGCGAACTCGAACAGGCCGAGCGCGCCGCCGGTCACGGCGTCGCCGTGCAGCGCGACGAACGCGGCAGCGACCAGGAACCACAGCCCGGCCACCGGGAACAGGTCGTAGAGCAGGGCGAGCAGTCGCCGGCCGACGTGCGGTGCGTGATTCGATGTGTCCATGCGCCGTGGATCATAGGCCTACACTTCGGCCATGCCGGGGACGCCTGCCGAACGCCGACGCCGCGCGATGCGCCTGCCGCCATTGCCGGCCGCGGATGCCGTGCTGGTGGATGCCTTCGCCGATGCGGCCTGGGCGGAGCAGGGATTGGCGCGGCGCACGCTCGACAGCTACCGGTCCGACCTGGCCGGCTTCGCGCGCTGGCGCGACGGCCGGGGCGGGGGGCTGGCGGGCGCGGACCGCGCCGCACTGTTCGACTACCTGGCGCAGCGCACGCGGGACGGTTATTCCGCCCGCAGCAACGCACGGCTGCTCACCGCCTTGCGCACGTTCTATGCCTGGCTGCTGCGCCGGGGCACCCGCGAAGACGATCCCACGGCACTGCTGGAGCCGCCGAAGCTGCCGCGCTCGCTGCCGAAGGCGCTGCCCGAGGCACAGGTGGAGGCGCTGCTCGCGGCGCCCGACGTGGCGACGCCCGAGGGCCTGCGCGATCGTGCGATGCTCGAGCTGATGTATGCCTGCGGGTTGCGCGTCAGCGAACTCGTCGGATTGCCCGCCAACGGCGTGAACCTCCGCCAGGGCGTGTTGCGCGTCACCGGCAAGGGCGAGAAGACGCGGCTGGTGCCGCTGGGCGAGGAGGCCCAGCACTGGCTGCAGCGCTACCTGGACGAGGCGCGGCCCGCGTTCGCGGGCAATCGCCCGCTGGCGGTGGACGCCCGGGGCGACGTGCCGTTGTTCCTCGGTGCACAGCGCGGCCCGCTGAGCCGGCAACACTTCTGGGCGACCGTGAAACGACACGCCGCCAGCGCCGGCATCGACCCCGGCCGGATCAGCCCGCACGGGCTGCGGCACAGTTTCGCGACCCACCTGCTGAACCATGGTGCCGACCTGCGGGCATTGCAGTTGCTGCTCGGCCACAGCTCGTTGTCGACCACGCAGGTCTACACCCTGGTGGCCCGCGAGCAGCTGCAACGGCTGCACGCCCGCCACCACCCCCGCGGCTGATCGGCGGGCGGGCCGCGGCGGACTGCCGTGGGCGGCCCGCGGGCACCGCCGGGCGTGCACGGGCCGCGTGCCACAATCGGAACCAGTCGCGCATTGCGCGGTCCCAACCGCTCTCCACTGCCTGGAATCCCCGAATGAACGTTGCCCCGTCCCTGCGCCAGCGCCGCCTGGTCCCCGCCGCGTTGCTGATCGCACTGTCGGCGGCCAGCCTCTCCGCCTGCGCGCAGGACCCCGCCGCGGATGACGCCTCGGACGACGCGACGCCGCCGCCGGCCGCGGTGGTCGATCCGGACGCCGAGCCGGACTATCCGGCCGGCTCGGCCCATGCGCGCGCGCGGGAGGCGATCCGCGAGATCGCGCCGCAGCTGCGCGTGGACAAGATCGCCGCGGCGCCGATGCCGGGGTTCCGGCAGGTGATCGTCGGCGGCCAGGTCGTCTATGTCAGCGACGACGGCAAGTACCTGCTCCAGGGCACGCTGCTGGACGTGGCCGGGCGCGAGGACCTGAACGAGGTCGCGATGTCGGGCCTGCGCAGCGACCTGCTCGAGACGGTGCCTGAAAGCGACCGCATCGTGTTCTCCCCGGAGGATCCGGAGTACACCGTCTCGGTATTCACCGACGTCGACTGTGGCTACTGCCGCAAGCTGCATGGCGAGATGGACGAGTACCACGCGCGGGGCATTGCCATCGAATACCTCGCGTTCCCGCGGATGGGGCCGGGCAGCGAGAACTTCGACGAGATGGTCGCGGTGTGGTGCGCCGAGGACCCGCGCGCCGCGCTCACCGACGCCAAGGCCGGCGGGACGATCCGGGGCGACTGCACCAGCCCGGTGGCGATGCAGTACGCGCTGGGCCAGCGGCTGGGCCTGACCGGCACGCCGATGATCATCGCCAGCGACGGCAGCCACCTCGGCGGCTACGTGCCGGCCGCGCAACTGCGCCAGATGCTGGACGAGCGCCTGGGCCAGGACGACCCGGAGTCAGCCGCCGGCACGGAAGCGGAAACCACCGGGGGTTAGGTCCGGTAGAATGGGCGGCCCCTTGGTCGCCCACGGTTTGCGCCGGACATGATCGTCCTCGAGGGCCTGCCGGCCCTGTCGCCGTTCCGCCTCGAGCGGCTGGAAGCCCGCCTCCGCGCGACCGTCCCGCAAGCCCGCATCGCCGGGGCGTGGTTCACCTACTGGGTGGAACCCGACGCGGGCGCCACGCCCGAGGCCCGGACGCTGCAGCGGATCCTCCAGGCAGATGCCGGGACCCGTCCGCGCGCCGACGGCGCGGTCTCGCGCTTCGTGGTCCCGCGGCTGGGCACCGTCTCCCCCTGGGCCAGCAAGGCGACCGAACTGCTGCACGGCGCCGGCCTGCCGGTGAAGCGGGTGGAGCGCGGCACCCGCATCGACCTGCTCGGCTGGCCCGGCGACGCCGCTTCGGCCGCGGCACTGTCGGGATTGCTGCACGACCCGATGACGCAGTCGCTGCTCGGCGACGTCGCGGCTGCCGCGGCCATGTTCGGCACCCCGGCGCGTGGCACGGTCGAGCGCATCCCCCTCGCCGCGCTGGAAGCCGCGAACACCCGGCTGGGCCTGGCGCTCGCCGACGACGAGATCGAATACCTGCGGACGCGCTATGGCGAACTGGGGCGCGACCCGTCCGACGTCGAGCTGATGATGTTCGCGCAGGCGAACTCCGAGCACTGCCGGCACAAGATCTTCAATGCCACGTGGACGATCGACGGCCGCAGCCAGCCGGCCACGCTGTTCGGCATGATCCGCAACACCCATGCGCACACGCCGGAACACACGCTGTCCGCCTACAGCGACAACGCGGCGGTGGTCGAAGGCTATCCCGCGCGCCGGTTCAGGCCCGATCCGACGTCGCACGAATACCGCGCCGAGGCCGAGGCCGACAGCGCGTTCTGCATCAAGGTGGAAACCCACAACCATCCGACCGCGATCGCCCCGTTCCCCGGCGCGTCCACCGGCGCCGGTGGCGAGATCCGCGACGAGGGCGCGACCGGTCGTGGCGGCCGCCCGAAGGCGGGCCTGTGCGGATTCTCGGTCTCGCACCTGCGGATCCCGACGCTCCCGCAGCCGTGGGAAGGCGAGCGCGCGCTGAACCCGCGGATGGCCACGGCGCTGGAGATCATGCTCGACGGCCCGCTCGGCGCCGCGGCGTTCAACAACGAGTTCGGCCGACCGAACCTGACCGGCTATTTCCGCAGCTTCGAGCTTGCCGAAGGCGATGGCGTGGTGCGCGGCTACGACAAGCCCATCATGCTCGCCGGCGGGCTGGGCGCGATGGACCGGTCGATGGTGGCCAAGCTGCCGCTGTCGCCGGGCGATGCGGTGATCGTCCTCGGCGGCCCGGCGATGCTGATCGGGCTGGGAGGTGGCGCGGCGAGTTCCGTCGCGTCAGGCGAAAGCGCGGAAGAACTCGACTTCGCCAGCGTGCAGCGCGACAACCCGGAGATGGAGCGGCGCTGCCAGGAGGTCATCGACCGCTGTGTCGGCATGGCCGACGACAATCCCATCCTGTCGATCCACGACGTCGGCGCGGGCGGGCTGTCGAACGCGATCCCCGAACTGCTGCACGACTCGGGCGTCGGCGGCGTGATCGACCTGGACCGCGTCCCGAGCGACGACCCGTCGCTGTCGCCGCTGCAGCTGTGGTGCAACGAATCGCAGGAACGCTACGTGCTCGGCGTGTCGCAGGCGCGCGTCGCGGAGTTCGCCGCGCTGTGCCAGCGCGAACGCTGTCCGTTCGCGGTGGTCGGCACCGCCACCGCGGAGGAGCGGCTGGTCGTCGGCCATGGCGGCGATGCCCCCGCGATCGACCTGCCGATGGACGTCCTGTTCGGCAAGCCGCCGAAGATGCATCGCGACGCCCGCCGCCCGGGCCCGGCGCCCTGGCCGGAACTGGCCGGCATCGAGATCGACCTGCAGACGCCCGCGCTCGACCTGCACCAGGCAGGGTTGCGCGTGCTCGCGCATCCCACCGTCGCGTCGAAATCCTTCCTGGTCACCATCGGCGACCGCACGGTCGGCGGGCTGACCGCACGCGACCAGATGGTCGGCCCGTGGCAGCTGCCGGTGGCGGACTGCGCGATCACGTTGTCCGGTTTCGACGGGTATGCGGGCGAGGCGATGGCGATCGGCGAACGCACGCCGCTCGCGCTGATCGACCCGGCCGCCGCCGCGCGCATGGCCGTGGGTGAGGCCATCACCAACCTGTGCGCCGCGCCGGTCGAATCGCTGGAGCGCGTGAAGCTGTCGGCGAACTGGATGGCCGCGGCCGGGCATCCCGGCGAGGACGCGCGCCTGTACGACGCGGTCGCCGCGGTCGGCATGGAGTTGTGCCCCGCGCTCGACCTGGCGATCCCGGTGGGCAAGGACTCGCTGTCGATGCAGTCGCAGCACGGCGGCGCGCAGGGCGCCGACGGGAAGACCGTATCGCCGGTGTCACTGGTCGTCACGGCGTTCGCGCCGGTGCCGGACGTGCGCGCGCAGCTGACCCCGATGCTGTCGCGCGACCCGGACACCGAGTTGTGGCTGCTCGGGCTGGGCGCGGGCCGGCACCGCCTGGGCGGTTCGATCCTCTCGCAGGTGCACCCCGAGTGGGTCGCCGGCCGCGGCGGCAACGGCGACGGCCTGCCGGCGTTCTCCGGCGACGTCCCGGACCTGGACGAGCCGCGCCGCCTGCGGGCGCTGTTCGAGCTCGTGCGCGATGCCCGCCAGTCCGGACTGCTGCTGGCGTACCACGACCGGTCCGACGGCGGCGCCTTCGCCACGCTGTGCGAGATGGCGTTCTGCTCGCACCTCGGCCTGGACATCACCATGGACGCGTGGGGCGAGAATCCCTACCGCACGCTGTTCAACGAGGAACTCGGCGCGGTGGTGCAGATCGCCACGGCGGACCGCGCGGCCTTCGCCGACCTCGTCGCGCGCCACGGCCTGATCGAATGCGCGCAGCGGATCGCGCGGCCCAGCACGGCGCCGGTCATCCGCGTGGTGGACGAGGACAACGTCCTGGCCGAGTGGCGCTGGGAGGAAGTGTTCGAGGCCTGGTGGTCGGTGACGCATGCGATGCAGCGCCTGCGCGACAACCCCGAATCGGCCGACCAGGAGCGCGCGGTGGTGTCGCGCTTCGACGCTCCCGGCCTGCAGCCGCGCCTCACCTTCGACCCCGCCGAGGACAATGCCGCGCCATTCATCGGTCAGCCGTTCAACATCGGCGGCGCGCGTCCCCGCGTGGCGATCCTGCGGGAGCAGGGCGTCAACGGCCAGGTGGAGATGGCCGCGGCGTTCGACCGCGCCGGCTTCGCGGCCATCGACGTGCACATGAGCGACCTGGTGGCCGGGCGCGCCACGCTGGACGGCCTGCAGGGGCTCGTCGCCTGCGGCGGCTTCTCGTATGGCGACGTGCTCGGCGCCGGCCGCGGCTGGGCGACGTCCATCCTCGAGCGCCCGGCGCTGCGCGATGCGTTCCAGGCGTTCTTCGCCCGCGAGGACGCGTTCTCGCTCGGCGTGTGCAACGGGTGCCAGATGATGGCGCAGCTGCGCGACATCATCCCCGGTGCCGCGCACTGGCCGCGCTTCCTGCGCAACCGCAGCGAACAGTTCGAAGCGCGGCTGGGACTGCTGGAAGTGCTGGAATCGCCGTCGCTGTTCTTCGCGGGGATGGGCGGGTCGCGGATTCCCGTCGCGGTGGCGCACGGCGAGGGCCGCGCCGCGTTCGACACCGACGCGGACCGGGACGCCGCGCGGGTCTCGCTGCGCTATGTCGCCGGCGACGGGTCGCCAGCGGTGTCCCATCCCGACGACCCGAACGGCTCCGCGAACGCGGTCGCCGGCCTGTGCAGCGACGACGGCCGCGCGACCATCCTGATGCCCCATCCCGAACGCACGCTGCGCACCGCGAACTTCAGCTGGGCACCCGCCGACTGGCCCGCCGACGGTCCCTGGATGCGCATGTTCCGCAACGCACGCCAGTGGGTCGGCTGAACGGGTCCGCGTCCACCGGGCCCTGCTAGAGTCGCGCGATGAGCATCGGCCTCGACAAGGTTGCAGCCAGCGCCGGGCCCGGTGCCGAGGCGGACCAGGCGTCGGCACCGGAAGCCAGCGCCGACGAACACATCGTCGAAGCACTCGTTGCGAAGGGCCGCCTGAAGGAGGCGGACCTCGTCCGCGCGCGCCGGCTGCAGGCCGAGACCGGAGGCAGCCTGCTGACGCTGCTCGCG